>NZ_LGQU01000001.1:0-184922 GCF_003115935.1 Azospirillum sp. TSH20 | reverse complement strand
CCCCATCAGCGCCCCCAACCCCGCCGCAGAAGTGGCGGTGCGCGGCCTGATCGCCGAATCCTGGCCGGCGCTGGAACGGCTGGGCCTCGCCCCCGGCGCCGATCCGGAGAAGTGGAGCTTCCACATCGACCCGCGCGATGCGGCGCGCGGCGCCCGCTTCGTCCAGGAGAACGCGCCGGAGCGCCACGACGTCAAGCGCGCGCTCTATGCCGCGCTTGAAGAGGTGCTGGACGACGACGCGATCGTCGCCTCCAGCACCTCCGGCCTGATCATGAGCGAGCTGCAGCAGGGGTGCCGCGTGCCGGGACGCTTCGCCGTCGGCCATCCCTTCAATCCGCCGCATTTGATCCCGCTGGTGGAGGTCGTCGGCGGCCGGGACACGACGGCCGGCACGGTCGAATGGCTGATCGCCTTCTACCGCGCAATCGGCAAACGCCCGATCCGCCTGAACCAGGAGGTGCCGGGCCATCTCGCCAACCGTCTCCAGGCGGCGCTCTGGCGCGAGGCGGTCCATGCGGTCGCCAGCGGGCTGGCCAGCGTGGAGGATGTGGACACCGCCATCGCGGAAGGGCCGGGCCTGCGCTGGGCGATCATGGGGCCGAACATGATCTTCAACCTCGCGGGCGGTGCGGGCGGCATGCCGCACTTCCTCGACCATATCGGCCCTGCGATGGAGGACTGGTGGCGGGATCTCGGCACCCCGGCGCTGACGCCGGAGCTGCGCGGGCAGCTGAACGCCGGCATGCGGGAGGCGCTGCACGGCCGGTCGCAGGCCGATCTGGCGCAGGAGCGCGACCAGCTGCTCCTGGCGCTGATCGAGACGCTCCAGCAGGAACGCCGGAGCCTGGGCACCGGCTCCTGACCGCATTCGACACCACGGAAAACAAAGGAGGAGACACCCGATGAAGCGCGCCGACAAGGTCATCATCACCTGTGCCGTGACCGGCTCGATCCACACACCGACCATGTCGCCCCATCTGCCGGTCACGCCGGACGAGATCGCCCGCGACGCCGTGGCGGCGGCGGAGGCCGGTGCGGCGATGCTCCATCTGCACGCCCGCGATCCGGATACCGGCAAACCCTCGCCCTCGCCCGCCCTGTTCATGGAGTTCCTGCCGCGCATCAAGCAGCAGACCGACGCCATCCTGAACATCACCACCGGCGGCGGGCTGGGCATGACGCTGGACGAGCGGCTGGCCGCGGCCAAGCGGGCGCAGCCGGAAGTGGCGTCGATGAACATGGGATCGATGAACTTCAACATCTCCGGCGCCGCGGCGAAGTTCGACAGCTTCAAGCACGACTGGGAGAAGCCCTATCTGGAGTCGACCACCGACTTCATCCTGTCCAACACCTTCGCCCAGATCGAACGCGGCATGCGCGAGCTGGGCGATGCCGGCACCCGGTTCGAGTTCGAGTGCTACGACGTTGGCCATCTCTACAATCTCGCGCATTTCGCCGATCGCGGCATCGTCAAGCCGCCCTTCTTCACGCAATGCATCTTCGGCATCCTCGGCGGCATCGGCCCCGATCCGGAAAACCTGATGCACATGAAGGCCACGGCCGACCGGCTGTTCGGCAACGACTATTACCTGTCGGTGCTGGCCGCCGGACGCCACCAGATGTCCTTCGTCACACTGAGCGCCATCCTCGGCGGCAACGTCCGCGTCGGTCTGGAGGACAGCCTCTATGCCGGACGCGGCAAGCTGGCGACCTCCAACGCCGAACAGGTCGCCAAGATCCGCCGCATCCTTGAAGAGTTGAGCCTGGAGATCGCCACGCCGGAGGAGGCGCGCGCGATGCTGCAGACCAAGGGCGGTGACAACGTCGCCTTCTGACCGTCCGAAAAAACAAACCAACAGGGAGGAAACATCCATGAAACGCTGGATTCTGGCTGCCGGTGTCTGTTCCGCCGCGCTGATCGCCGGGGCCGCTCACGCCCAAATCTCCGACGACAAGGTCAAGATCGCCGTCCTGAACGACATGACCGGCGTCTATGCCGACCCGACCGGCATGGGCTCGGTCGAGGCGGTGCGCATGGCTGTGGAGGAGATGGGCGGCAAGGTCGCCGGCAAGCCGGTCGAGGTGATCTTCGCCGACCACCAGAACAAGCCGGACATCGGCGCGGCGCTGGTCAACAAGTGGATCGACACCGAACAGGTGGACGTGATCGTCGACGTCCCCACCTCCTCCGTCGCGCTGGCGGTGCAGGACATCACCAAGCGCAAGAACCGCGTCTTCCTGATCTCCGGCGGCGGTGCCGCTCAGCTGACCGGGGAGGCCTGTTCGCCGACCACGGCGCACTGGACCTACGACACCTATGCGCTGGCCCAGGGCATGGGAAAGGCGGGTGTCAAGATCCTGGGCGACAGCTGGCACTTCCTGACCGTGGATTACGCCTTCGGGCATGCGCTGGAGCAGTCGCTGACCGAAGTGCTGAAGGCCAACGGCGCCAAGGTCACCGGCTCCGTCCGCCACCCGCTGAACACCGCCGACTTCTCCTCCTACCTGCTGCAGGCGCAGGGATCGGGGGCGAAAGTCATCGCACTCGCCAATGCCGGCGGTGACACCGCCAATTCGATCAAGCAGGCGCAGGAGTTCGGCCTGCCGCAGGGCGGGCAGACCTTGGCGAGCCTGCTGATGTTCCCCACCGACGTCCATTCCCTCGGTTTGCAGGCGGCGCAGGGGCTGGTGCTGATGGATGGCTGGAACGCCGACCGCGACGACGATGCCCGCGCCTTTGCCAAGGCCTATATGGCCAGGACCGGCAAGATGCCCAGCATGATCCAGGCCGGCAGCTATTCCGCCGTGCGCCACTACCTGAAGGCCATCGAGGCCGCCGGCACCGACGAGGCCAAGGCGGTGATGGTGAAGATGCGCGAGACGCCGGTGAACGACGCTTTCGCCAAGGGCGGCACGCTGCGCGCAGACGGCCGCATGGTCCACGACATGTACCTGATGCAGGTGAAGAGCCCGGCCGAATCCAAGGGACCGTGGGATTATTACAAGGTGCTGACCACCATTCCGGGCAACGAGGCCTACCGACCCATCGACAAGGGCGGTTGCCCGCTGTTGAAGTAATCCGGCCGGCTCCCCGGCCGCATTGGAAAACTGGCGCGGCTGGGGAGCGTTTTTTCGAGTTTTGGTGGGATGGACGCCGCGGTCGGCCGGCATGCATTCGAGATCAACGATCCGGGCGGGCAATATGCGTTGACGCCGCCCGTTCGCGCTCAGTCGGGTTCGAGCTGCTTCTGCGCCTTGGTCACGGCTTCATCGCACTTGATGGCATTGCCCTGCTGGTCAAAGCTCTTGGCTTGGTTGAGCGAGGCCTTGGCCTGCATAACACGATCGCCGGCGGCACCCGCGTTTTCGGCAGAGCGAACGGCGCCGGCTTCCTTATGCTCCTTTTGGTAGGGAACGGCGGGGGTACCGACTGGATCGTGCGTGTTCTCGGCATGAATAGCCTGACCCTCACGGGCACCAGCGACACCCTGGCCGGCGGAGGACGTGGAGATGGCGGATTCCGCCTTCTCAGCCAGCTTGGCCTCCAATGAGGTGATCCGCTCGGTGCAGGAGGCGGCGAGGGCCGGACTGCTCGCGAGGAGACCGGCGACCGCGGTCGCGAGAGTAAGGGCGAGCTTCATGACTGGTCTCCCTGCCGTCAGACGGCGAGCTGGTCGCGGATGGGGAACTGGCGAATACGCTTGCCGGTTGCTGCGAAGACGGCGTTGGCGATGGCCGGCATCACCGGCGGCAGGCCAGGCTCGCCGACGCCGCCCATAGGCAGGTTCGGGTTATTCGGCTTGACCAGATGGACGTGGATCTCTCGCGGGGACGTGTCCATGCGGACAAGCTCGTAACTGTCGAAATTGTTCTGCTGGGCGCGTCCATCCTTGAACGTGATCTCGGCCCGCCGGGCTTGGCCGAGGCCCATGATGATCGCTCCTTCCATTTGTGAGCGGATGCGCTCCGGGTTGACCTGCGGGCCGCAATCGATGGCGATGTCCACGCGGGGAACCGACAGGCGGCCACCGTCGCCCACAGCCACCTCGGCCGCTACGGCGACGTAGGAGACGAAGCTGTAATGAGCGGCGATGCCCAGGCCGCTGCCCTTCGAAACCGTCCGGCCCCAGTCGATGCCTTTCGCGGCGGTCTCGATCACCGTACGGAGGCGCCCCGTATCGATCGGATAGCGGTCGGGGTTCTCGCCGTAATTCCAGACGTCGCCCAGATCGGTCGGGTCGATCTTCTGCGGCTGTCCGATCAATTCCAGCAGGTAATCCTTGGGGTCACGGCCGGCTGCGTGGGCCAACTCCGCCACAAAGCATTGGATAGCAAGGGCGTGGGGGATGTTGGACACCGATCGATACCAGCCGATGCGGACATGGGCCGGCGCCTCCGGGTTTTCGGCACGGAAGTTGGCAATCGGGAAGGGCGTGTTGGTCAGACCCATACCGAGTTCGAAGGGCATCTCGTGCTTGGGGTCGGGCGCGAAGATCGAGCCGATCGTCGGAGCCACGCTACGGTGGAGCCAGGCGACAGGCCTGCCTTGCTCGTCCAGCCCGGCCTCCAGCCGCTCGATCGAAACGGTGTGGTAGTAGCTGTGGTGAAGGTCGTCCTCGCGCGTCCAGGTGACCTTCACGGGCGCGCCGTCCATGGCCTTGCTGAGGATGCCAGCCTCCAGCACATAGTCTGGTTTCGATTTCCGACCGAAGCCTCCGCCCAGCAGCGTGACGTTGACTTTGACCTTCTCCGGCTCCAGACCCAACCGCTTGGCGAGGCGCAGGCGGGTGACCTGTGGTGCCTGGGTGCAGGCCCAAACCTCGCAACGCCCGTCCACGATGCGGGCGACGGCCGCCGGGGGCTCCATCGGCGCCTGAGCGAGGTGGGGAATGTAATATTCGGCCTCGACGCGTTTGGTGGCCTTCGCCATCGCGCTGTCGAAGTCGCCCTGGGCGCGCACCAGCTTGCCCGGTTTGCGCGCAGCCTCTTCAAGCTGCTTGCGATAGCTGTCCGACGAATAGCCGGCGTTCGGTCCGTCGTCCCACTGGATCTTCAGCTTCTTGCGGCCCTGGATGGCCGCCCAGGTGTTGCGGGCGATGACGGCGATGCCGCCCAGGGGCTCGAACTCCGAGGGGATCTGCGGTGCATCGATGGCCACCACCTTCACCACCCCGGGCGTCTTCAAGGTCTCGCCCGCGTCATAACTCGACACTTTGCCGCCGAAGACCGGCGGGCGGGCGATCACGGCGCACAGCATGCCCTCCAGCCGGGTGTCGATGCCGTACATGGCCTTGCCGGTGGTGATGTCCCGGTTGTCCACCAGCCCGATCTTTTCCGTGCCGATGTAGCGGAACTCCTTCGGGTCCTTCAGCCGCACCGCGTCGGCCGCCGGAACCGGCAGGGCCGCGGCAGCCTCCGCCAGATCGCCGTATCCGACGGAGCGGCCGGAGGCAGCGTGGACGACCTTGTGGTTCTCGGCCCGGACCTCCGTGACCGGGACGCCCCACTGCTTGGCCGCCGCCTGCTCCAGCATGGCGCGGGCCGAGGCGCCGGCCCGGCGCATCGGCATGAAAAAGTGACGCAGGCTGCGCGAACCGTCGGTGTCCTGGTTGCCGAAGCGCTCCTCATCGCCGGGCGCCTGGGCGACCTTGACGCGCGCCCAGTCAGCCTCAAGCTCGTCGGCGATGGCCATGGCAATGGAGGTGCGGACACCCTGTCCCATTTCCGAGCGGTGGCAGGTGATCGTCACCACACCGTCTTTGGCGATGGAGACGAAGACATGCGGGTCGTCCTTCCAGCCGTGCGGCATGGCGTCGGCGCCGAACTTCTTCTTTTCCTCCGCACGCGACAGGACGGGCAGCCCGACCGCCAGCACGAAGGTGGCGGCACCCATGCCGCCGAGGAGCATGCGGCGGCTGACGTTTCTGAGGGAGAGATCGCCCATCACCCGGCCCTCCGTCCGGCGGACTGGCCCTGCGCCGCCTGCTTGATGGCGGCACGGATGCGCGTATAGGTGCCGCATCGGCAGAGATTGGCGCTCATCGTGCCATTGATGTCCTGGTCCGACGGGTTGGGAATGGCGGCCAGCAGGGCGGCAGCCTGCATGATCTGGCCGGCTTGGCAGTAGCCGCACTGCGCCACGTTCAACTCCCGCCAAGCCACTTGCACCGGGTGGTTGCCGTCGCTGGTCAGCCCCTCGATGGTCGTGATCTTCGTCCCATTCACCAAGCTCATGGGGGTGACGCAGGAGAAGGCGGGCTGCCCATCCACATGGATTGTGCAAGCACCGCACTGCGCCACGCCGCAGCCGAACTTGGTGCCCGTCAGGCCCAGTTCATCGCGCAGGTACCAAAGCAGTGGCATGTCCGGATCGCCATCAAACCGGTGTTCGATACCATTCACGCTCAAGGTCACCATGGAAGTTTGTCCTTTCCCGACGCATCCGGCTCGTCCCGCCCCCGCCATTGACGCGCAAGGGTAGCCACGCGCCTCAACAGCCGCGCGGTGGGAGAGTTTCCCCGGCTAGCCGCAATACCGTGTCGGTAAGGCTTACCTTGAACATTGCGGTTGTCGGGCCGGACGCCTGGTCGTTGGCAGTCCACCCACCGATTGAGAGCGTGTTTGTAGACGTCATGCGCTGAAGGCCTGGGGAGCGAGCCGCTTGAGGCGCCGTGCGAGGATTGAGACGAAGGCGATCTCGATGAAAGCGATGAGGGGCTCGGCCGTCCGCCCAAAGATCGTGCTCATTCGCCGATAGAAGCTGATCCAGGCGAACGACCGTTCCACCACCCAGGCGATTTCGGTCGGGAGGAACACCCCATCGCAGCCGCGGGCGATCGGTTGGTGCGGCTGTCGATCACCACCGTGCTCGGCTCCGGCGTGTCGCCCCAGACCACGTGCCACGTCCGCCGCAGCCGGTCGAGCAGCCGACGCCCCCCACCAAAAAACATGTTGAACGAAGCACTGATGATCAGTATGCTGTCTATCAGCACACTGATTAACTTCGACGGAGCGGGGAGATGACCGGCGGGCGCGGAGGCAGGCGGGGATTGCACGGTGTGCGGTTCGTGCTACGAAACACATCGCGCTATCGATTTGGAATAAGGCGGCAATGGGGGACTTCATGTTGCACGGCGACCTGCATCTCAAACCCGGCCATCTGATCCGCCGGGCGCAACAGATCGCGGTGTCGATCTTTCTTGATGAGTGCAAGGAATTCGACCTGACGCCGACGCAGTACGCGGTCCTGGCCGTGCTGCGGGAGAAATCGGACCTCGATCAGATCACCCTGGCGTCGCGGGCGGCCTTGGACCGGTCGACCATCGGCGGTCTGGTCGAACGGCTGGAGGAAAAGGGCTGGATCCGCCGGACGGCCGGGGTGGAGGATCGGCGACAGAAGCTGGTGTCCCTCACTGAAGCCGGGCAAGCCATGCTGGAAACGGTGGAACCATCGGTGGAGCGGGTGCAGCAACGCCTGCTGGAACCGCTGAACGGCGACGAGCGCGCCGTTTTCATGGCCTTGCTGGAACGCCTGGTGGACGAGAACAACGAAAGCAGCCGCGCTCCATTCAAGAAGTAAACGCAGCCCATTCTGGCAAGCTTGCCGGATGATTGTCTGAATCATGCGCCAGGATTTTGGTGCTCTTCCTTCATGTTCTTGTAGTTTCATTTGATAATTTCTCTGTTTTGAAATTTCCGGATTCCGAACACCCGCCCGCCGCTTGACGAAGCCGGCGAACGGCGCCCTGCACCCAAACTTTGCCAGAACCGGCTGTCGCCGGAATCGGAGGACTCTCCATGCTTGAACTCGGTCGCCTCGAAGACCTGCCGGAGGACTACCGCGCCGCCCTGACCGCGCAGAATCTGGTGCCGTTGTGGCCCAGCCTGCGGGCCGTCCTGCCGCCCGGCAAGCCAGCACGGCGGACCCAGCCGATCGCCTGGACGTATCGGGACCTGCGCCCACTGCTGCTCCGCGCCGGTGACCTGACGCCGATGGAAAAGGCGGAACGGCGCGTGCTGGTGATGGCCAATCCGGGGCATGGCCTGGAAAAGATGCAGGCGACGTCGACGATTTATCTCGGCATGCAACTTCTGCTGCCCGGCGAATGGGCGCCGGCCCACCGGCATACGCCGAACGCCGTGCGCATGATTGTCGAAGGCGAAGGCGCCTACACCACGGTGGACGGCGAGAAATGCCTGATGAACCGCGGCGACCTGATCCTGACCCCGACCGGCCTGTGGCACGAGCATGGCCATGACGGCGACAAGCCGGTGGTCTGGCTCGACGTGCTGGACCTGCCGATGGTCTATTACATGGAAGCTTCCTATGTCACCGAAGGCAACGCCCAGTCGGTAAATGGCGAGGCGGCCGAACGTGCCTACCAGCGCGGCGGCGTGGTTCCGTCACCCGTCTTCAGCCGGGCCGGAAAGCCCTTCCCGATGCTGCGCTACCCCTGGGCCGAGGTTCGCAAGGCGCTGCTGGCCCTGGCGGAGAGCCAACCCGGCATCGATGCGGTACAGGTCGCCTACATCAACCCGGAGACCGGTGCCGACTGCCAGAAACTTCTCGGTTTCTCGGCCTTGATGCTGCGTCCGGGCGAGCGGCTCGACCTGCCGGCCCGGTCCACCGCCATGGTCTTCCACCTGATCGAGGGCGCCGCTGGCGTCACACTGGACGGCAACCACCTCGCCCTGGCCGAGGCCGACACCTGCTGCGTGCCCGGCTACGAGCCGGTGAACCTGCGCAATCAGTCCGCCGAGCAACCCGCCTTCCTCTTCATCGCCGACGACGCGCCGCTTCAGAAGAAGCTGGGCCTCTACGAAGTCCGCACCTGAATCAAAGAAAAGAGACGAGACATGTCTGACGCCAAATATCTTTGGACGCCCCCACCGGTCGCCTCGTTGCCGGTACGGGGCGGCGACGCGCGTTTCCCGGTGAAGCGGATCTTCTGCGTCGGCCGCAACTATCACGCCCACGCCATCGAAATGAACCGTCCGGTCGACAAGGCGTCGTCCAAACCCTTCTACTTTCTGAAGGACCCGTCGACGCTGGTGCCGTCCGGCACGACCGTCCCGTACCCGGCCGGAACCACCAACTACCAGTATGAGATGGAGCTGGTCGTCGCCATCGGCGCCGAGGGGTTCCGTGTCACCCACTCCGACGCCGGACGCCTGATCTACGGCTATTGCGCCGGGCTCGACATGACCCGCCGCGATCTGCAACTGGTGGCTCGCGACCAGGGACGGCCATGGGATCTGGGGAAGAATTTTGAAAACTCCACGGTGTGCGGGGCGATCGTTCCGCAGGGCGATCTCGGCGTTCTGAAGACCGGCGCGATCAGCCTTCAGGTTAATGGCGAGCAGAAGCAGAGCGCCGATCTTAGTCAGCTGATCTGGGATATCCCCGAGCTGCTGGCCGATCTTTCGCACTATTACCACCTGCAGCCCGGCGACCTGATCCTTACCGGAACACCGGAGGGGGTCGGTCCGGTCAAACCCGGTGACCGCCTCATTGGCCATATCGAGAAGGTCGGCGACATCGCCCTCACCATCGGCGATGCCGAATAGCGCCCCGACATCCCACCGTTTCGAAAATCCGAGGAAGAGATGACTGAAGAACTTCCCGTGCTGGTCGCCGGCGGCGGTATCGGCGGCCTTGCGGCGGCACTTGCCCTGGTGCGCCGCGGCTTCAAGGTCCAGGTGTTCGAGCAGGCCCCCGAGATCGGCGAGATCGGCGCAGGCATCCAGCTCGGCCCGAACGCCTTCCATGCCTTCGACGCGCTGGGTGTCGGCGATAAGACCCGCAGCCGTGCCGTCTTCACCGACTACATGGTGATGCACGACGCCATCGACGAATACCAGGTCGGCAAGGTCCCGACCGGCGAGGCGTTCCGCCAGCGCTTCGGCAACCCTTATGCCGTCATCCACCGGGTCGACGTGCATCTGTCGCTGCTGGAGGGCGCGCAGGAGACCGGCCGGGTCGAGTTCCGCACCAACACCCGGATCGAGCGCATCGAGCAGGACGACACCAGCGTCACCGTTTATGACCAGAACGGCAACGCCTACAAGGGCGTGGCCCTGACCGGCGCGGACGGCGTGCGGTCTGTGGTGCGCCAGCAGTATGTGAACGACCCGCCGCGCGTCACCGGCCATGTCGTCTACCGCGCGGTGATCGACAAGTCGGAGTTCCCCGACGAGCTGAAATGGAACGCGGCCAGCATTTGGGTCGGTCCCAACTGCCATCTGGTGCATTACCCGCTGCGCGGCGGCGAGCAGTACAACGTCGTCGTCACCTTCCACAGCCGCGACAAGGAAGAGTGGGGAGTCACCGAGGGCAGCCCGGAGGAGGTCCGCAGCTATTTCCAGGACATCTGTCCGAAGGCCCGCCAGCTGATCGACCTGCCAAAGCAGTGGAAGCGCTGGGCCACCGCCGACCGCGAACCGATCCCGCAATGGACCTTCGGCCGAGTCACGCTGTTGGGCGACGCCGCCCACCCGACGACGCAGTACATGGCCCAGGGCGCATGCATGGCGCTGGAGGACGCGGTGACGCTGGGCGAGGCCCTGCGGGTCACCGGCAACGACTGGCCCAAGGCGCTGGATCTGTACCAGCGGTCGCGCATCACCCGCACCGCGCGGATCGTGCTCTCCGGCCGCGAGATGGGGAGAATCTACCACGCCAAGGGCGTCGAGCGTCTGGTCCGCAACTCGCTGTGGAAGGGCCGCCCGAGCGAGCGCTTCTACGACGCGATGGAATGGCTGTACGGCTGGAACGTCGGCAATTGCCTGGCCCAGGGCTGAAGGGTCCAAGGCTATGATGCAGCTCTACAACTTCTTTCGCAGCGGAACGTCGCATCGCCTGCGCATCGCGCTGAACCTGAAGGGGCTCGACGTCGAGTACGTTGCAGTCGACCTGCGCACCGAAGCGCATAGCGGCACCGCTTTCCAGGCGATCAACCCACAGGGGCTGGTGCCGGTGTTGGCCGTCGATGGAGAAAAGGGCGCCCACGCGCTGACCCAATCCCCGGCGATCATTGAATGGCTGGAGGAGCGCTACCCAACACCGCCCCTGCTTCCCGCCGATCCTGATGCGCGGGCGCGGGTGCGGGCGCTGGCCGCCCTGGTCGGCTGCGACATCCACCCGTTGAACAACCGCCGCGTCCTTGAATATCTGCGCAGGTCGCTGGGCTGTGGCGAGGCGGCGGTGCTCGCCTGGTGCGCCACCTGGATCGACGCCGGCTTCCAGGCGCTGGAGACGATGCTCACCACCGACACGCGGCGGGGCGCCTTCTGCTTCGGCGACGCGCCCACGATCGCCGACGTCTATCTGGTCCCGCAGATCGAGAGCGCGCGGCGGTTCAACGTCGACCTGACGCCCTACCCCACACTGGTGGCGATCGACCGCGCCTGCGCCACGCTTGATGCCTTCCGCCGCGCCGCACCTGCGAACCAACCCGACGCAGCCTGACCGTCACACCGAACCGCCACACAACACCGAAGAGAAAAAAGGGAGGGAAGAATGCAACCGAGGACGTCCATCGCGTGGGTGACCGCCGCGCTCGCCGCCTCTGCCCTGTCGCTCGCCGCCCACAGCGCCCGGGCCGCGGATCCGCTTAAGGTCGGGCTGGTCCTGCCGATGTCCGGGCCCTTCGCCTCCTACGGCAAGCAGATCGAGCATGGCGCCCGCCTCTACCTCCAGCAGTCCGGCGGAACCATCGCCGGCCGCCCGGTGGAACTGATCGTCAAGGACGACACCGGCGTCGCTCCGGAAATCAGCAAGCGCGCGGCGCAGGAACTGGTGGTCAAGGACAAGGTTGACGTGCTGGGCGGCTTCGGCCTGACGCCGTCGGCCTTTGCCGCCGCGCCGATCGCCACCGAGGCGAAGAGGCCGATGATCGTGATGAACGCGGCCGCATCGGCGATCACCACCAAATCCAACTACGTCCTGCGCGTCTCGCACACGCTGCCGCAGCTGACCGCCCCCATCGCCGACTGGGCGGTGAAGAACGGCATCCGCAAGGTCTATACGCTGGTCGCCGATTTCGGCCCCGGCCACGATGCAGAGACGCAGTTCAAGAAGACCTTCACCGCCGGCGGCGGCGAGATCGTCGGCGAGGTGCGCACCCCGGTGAAGAACCCGGACTTCGCGCCCTTCCTGCAAAAGATCAAGGACATCAAACCGGACGCGGTGTTCCTGTTCGTGCCGCCCGGCGAGCAGACGGTCGCCTTCATGAAGGGCTTCGTCGAGCGCGACCTCGCCAAGGCCGGTATCCGCATCGTGGCCACCGGGGACCTGACGGAGGAGGACATCCTCGACGCCGTCGGCGACAATGCGTTGGGGCTGATCACCTCGCTGCAATATTCGGAAGTCCACAACTCGCCGGAGAACGCCGCCTACACGCGGGCCTATTACGCTGCCTATCCGAAGGACCGCCCCAACTACATGTCGGTGAGCGGATTCGACGGCATGCAGTTGATCGCCCGCACGTTGGAGAAGACCGGCGGCGACGTCACCGGCGACAAATTCATGGCGGCCGCCCGCGGCATGGGCTGGACCAGTCCGCGCGGCTCCATCGCCATCGATCCGGATACCCGCGACATTGTCCAGACCATCTACATCCGCAAGGTAGAGCGCGTCGACGGCAAGCTTCAGAACGTCGAGTTCGACGCCGTCGCCAACGTCCGCGATCCGGGCAAGCCTTAACCGCGCGCCGCGGTCCCGGGTGCCCCCGCCCGGGACCGCAACCTTCCGCTTTTTACAGCGTCCTTTTGAACCGCCCTTTCGCACCGTCGACAAAGGAGCTTGCCATGACCGTCCTCTTCGACGGTGTCGCCTCGGGGATGTTGCTGTTTCTCATCAGCGTCGGTCTGTCGGTCACGCTGGGGCTGATGAATTTCGTCAATCTGGCACATGGCGCCTTTGCCATGGTCGGCGGCTATCTGTGCGTCCTGCTGCTGAACCGCGTCGGCGTGCCGTTCCTGGCCGCGCTGCCGCTGGCTGCCGCCCTGACCGCCCTGGTCGGGGTGGTGCTGGAACGCACGTTGTACCGCCGGCTGTACACGGCAACCCATCTCGATCAGGTGCTGTTCTCGATCGGTCTGGTCTTCATGTCGATCGCGGCGGCCCAGTTCCTCTTCGGTGCACAGCAGCAACCCCTGACCCTGCCGGATTTCCTGCGCGGCCAGATCAGCCTGCCGGGACTGGACATGGGCGCCTACCGCCTGTTTCTGATCCTGCTCAGCCTGGTGATCGCCTTTGGCCTGCAGCGTCTGGTCGGCGGCACCCGGTTCGGGGCGGAGCTGCGGGCATCGGTTGACAACCCGCGGGCGGCGCGCGGCGTGGGCATCAATGTCGAGCGCGTCTTTACTCTGACCTTCGCCCTGGGAACGGCGCTGGCCGGGCTGGGCGGCGCGCTGGGAGTCGAGATGCTCGGCCTCGATCCCGGCTTTCCGGTCAAATACATCGTCTATTTCCTGATCGTCGTCGCCGTCGGCGGCAGCGGCAACATCACCGGGTCGCTGGTCGCCTCGCTCATTCTCGGCGTGCTCGACGTCGCCGGAAAATACTACGTCCCGCAGATCGGCGCCTTCGTCATCTACGCCGTCATGGTGGTGATGCTGATCTTCCGCCCGCAAGGGTTGTTCGGGCGCCGCGCGGCGCGCTAGAGGACAAGAGCATGAGTCTCGCAACCTTCGATCTGACCCCGCTCCGCCGCGCCAACCGCTGGCATCCGGCGGAACTGGCCTTCTGGCTGCTGCCGGTCGCCGCCTATCTGGTCTTTCCCGACAATCTGGTCCTGCTGACCCAGATCGCCATCACCGCGCTGTTCTGCCTGTCGCTCGATCTGATCCTCGGCTATGCCGGCATTGTTTCGCTCGGCCACGCCGCCTTCTTCGGGTTTGGCGCCTACGCGGCCGGGCTGCTGGCCGCCAACGGCATCGGCGATCCGCTGGTCGGTCTGGTGGTGGCCGCACTGGCGAGCGCCGCGCTCGGCTTCGTCACCAGCTTCCTGGTGCTGCGCGGTTCCGATCTGACCCGACTGATGGTGACGCTGGGCATCGCGATGATGCTGTACGAGGTCGCCAACAAGCTGACCGACCTCACCGGCGGGGTCGACGGGCTGCAGGGCATCGAGATGACGCCGCTGCTCGGCCGGTTCACTTTCGACCTCTACGGCAAGACCGCCTATTGGTACGCGGTCGCCGTCCTGTTCGTGCTGTTCTGGGCGGCGCGCAAGCTGGTGCACAGCCCCTTCGGACTGAGCCTGAAGGGCATCCGCCTGAACGTCGCGCGCATGCCGGCCATCGGGGCGCCGGTCAACGCCCGGCTGTCCGCCATCTACACCATCGGCGCCGCCTATGCCGGGATCGCCGGGGCGCTGCTGGCCCAGACGACGCAGTTCGTCGCCTTGGACGTCCTGTCCTTCAACCGGTCGGCCGAGCTGATGCTGATCCTGGTTCTCGGCGGGTCGGGATCGCTCTACGGCGCTGTGATCGGGGCCATCGTCTTCATGTCGGCCCACCATGTGCTGTCCGACATGAACCCGGAATACTGGCAGTTCTGGCTGGGCGCCCTTCTGGTGGTGGTCGTTCTCTTCGCGCGGGACGGGGTGATGGGTGGCTTGCGCCGGCTGAGCCATGCGGCCGGCGGCCTCCGGACGGGAGCACGGTGATGGATTACGCTCTGCAGACACGCAATCTCGCCAAGAATTTCGGCGGCTTCACCGCCACCAACCATGTCAGCCTGAATGTCGAGGCCGGCGCGCGCCACGCGCTGATCGGCCCGAACGGCGCCGGCAAGACCACGCTCATCAACCTGCTCACCGGCTTTCTGGAGCCGACGGCCGGCCATGTCATTCTTCAGGGCGAGGATGTGACACGGCTGGGCCAGCACCAGCGGGTCAAGCGCGGTCTGGCGCGGACCTTCCAGATCAACCGTCTGTTCGCCGACTTGACCGTACTGGAATCGGTGACCATGGCGGTCAACGAGCGGCTGGGGCTGGGTGCCCGCTTCTGGAAGCCGGTCGGTGCCCATGGCCAGGCAGTGGACGAGGCGGTGGCATTGCTGGACAGCCTGCGCCTGCTCGACGTCGCCCACGAGAAGACGCGCAGCCTTGCCTACGGCAAGCAGCGGCTGATCGAGATCGCGCTGGCGCTGGCGATGAAGCCGCGCGTCCTGCTGCTGGACGAGCCGGCGGCTGGCGTGCCGACCACCGAAAGCCGCGAACTGTTCGAATCCATCGCCGCCCTGCCGCGCGACGTGACCATTCTGCTGATCGAGCACGACATGGATCTCGTGTTCCGCTTCGCCGACCGAATCTCGGTCCTGGTCGGCGGCGCGCTGCTGACCCACGGCACGCCCGAGGTGATCGCCAACGATCCCAAGGTCCGCGAAGTCTATCTGGGGGAGGCGATCTGTGCCTGAGCTTCTGACGCTGGAGAATGTCTGGGCCGGCTATGGCGACGCCGTGGTGCTGGAGGACATCTCCCTGACGCTGGGGGAAGGCGACAGCCTGTCCCTTCTTGGCCGCAACGGCATGGGCAAGACGACGCTGCTCTCCACCCTGATGGGGGCGGCCCGGCACCGGTCCGGATCGATGCGCTTGGCCGGCCGTGACCTGACCCGGGTTCCGGCCCACGCCCGCGCCCATAGCGGGCTCGGCTGGGTGCCGCAGGAACGCGACATCTTTCCCTCCCTGACGGTGGAGGAGAACCTGACCGTTGTGGCGACCCACGGACCCTGGACCCTGCAGCGGGTCTACGAAATGTTCCCCCGCCTGAAGGAGCGTCGCGGCAATATGGGCAACCAGTTGTCAGGCGGCGAGCAACAGATGCTGGCGATGGGCCGTGCGCTGATGCTGAACCCCAAAATTCTGCTGCTGGACGAGCCAATGGAAGGGCTGGCGCCGCTGATCGTGCAGGAGTTGATGACGATCATCCAGCGCCTGACCGAGGACAGCGGCATGGCGATCATCCTGGTCGAGCAGCACGCCCGCCAGATCCTGCCGCTGACCCGACAGGCGCTGGTGCTGGAACGCGGCAAGGCCGTCTACCGCGGGGAGAGCGAAACTCTGCTCAACGACCGTGCGCTGCTGGACGGCTGGCTCGGCGTCGTGGCGCACTGACCAACAGGAAGACCGTCATGAAAGCGATTGACATCATCCACGCCGAACACCGCGCGCTCGGCGCCGTGCTCCAGGCGTTCGGCTTCATCCTCGACGAGGTGCGTGACGGCCGGCTGAAGCCCGATTTCGCGCTGCTGGAAGCGATGATCGAATACATCACCGAGGTCCCCGACAAGCTGCACCACCCCAAGGAGGACGACGTCCTGTTCGTCGTCCTGCGGGCGCGCATTCCGCAGGCGGGCGCGTTGATCGACAAGCTCCAGCACGACCATGTCGAGGGCAACCGGCACATCGCGGAACTGCGCGACGCGCTGCGCCGCTACCGGGAGGAGGGACCGGACGGCTTCCGGACGTTCGAGGGGACGGCCCGCGCCTATATTGCCAACAGCTGGGGCCATGTCGGGCTGGAGGAGCGCGAGCTTCTGCCGCTGGCCCGCAAGGGATTGAGTGAGGGGGAATGGGCCAACATCGACGCCGCATTTGAAGCCAACAAGGATCCCTGGTCCGGCCCGACCGGGGAGTTCCGCTCGCTGTTCACCCGCATCGTGTCGATGGTTCCCGCTCCCCACGGCCTTGGGCCGTCTGCAGGCTCCGACACATAAAATCGGGAAAATGGGTTTCGGCCGGCGGCAGCGTCATGGCAGGAAAGGGCAAGCCGGTGGGTGCTGCCTCCAGGACATGGAGCAGCACAAAGCCCGGCGCCTATCCCTCGGCCCTTACGGCGGTGTTCGGGGATGCCGTCGAGCACCGCACCTCAAAATTCAAGAACAACTATTTGGAGCAAGATCACCGGGTCGTGTCCCCTGCCCTGTCAGCGTTTCCGGTGCCACCGACGCGGACGTCCGAGCGCGACGACCGAGTTCCATACCCTTTGCCATTTTGGATCGAGCCGCCGCGTAGGCGGGGGCTGCCATCGAGGACTCCTGCGGCAGCCGCCATTTCCCCCTGTATTGGTCGAGAGATCGTGCTCGCGACCTAAGTGACGCTTCAGCATGCTGCTGCGCTTACCGCATTCCAGGCAGAAAATCGCCTTTGGGATTACCGACCGACGGAACGGAACCGCTGGCAACAGTCGTTTTTCCTCGGTCAGCGCCTGCTGTCCAGCCTGCGACAGCGCGGTGTGAACGGGCCGAATCAAGTCAGGGTAGAGAGAGGAGGGCGCCGGCTATCCACGCGGAGAGGACACGTTTATTTTCTTCGTAAAGGAGATGAGTTTTGCCAAGTCCATACTATCAATCATTGAATGCACTCCATCGATCCCACAGCATCAGGCGAAGGCACAGATCCTCGAGCATCGATTCAAGTCATCTGCGACGTCTGCTTAATTACTGATATATATCATAGCTCTACTAACACGCCAAGGGTGTTGATCAAAGAATGATAGGATAATTCCGTGATTTATTTGTAGAAAAGCATGTCGCGGAGTGACTATAATTCTGTTTACATGCGAGGGCTCTTCAACGATGACCGTTCACCGTCCACCAAGTCCGGCTTTTGATCCGTTCGCCCGTCCTGATGGGAGCTGCCTCGGCCGCCGTCCAGAGGAGGACGAACCACCTGAGCCTGCCAAAACAACCGGCCGCGGAACCCCGCCCACAGGTCCAGCCGAGCCAATGAAATCTGGACGGCCTGAAAGCGGATGATCGCTTGGGTCTAAAGGCCACCAGAACGACGGGAAACGAGCGGATGGCCGAGCCCCTTGTCGCTTTCATCGAGATCGCCTTCGTCTCAATCCTCGCACGGCGCCTCGAGCGGCTCGCTCCCCACGCCATCAGCGCATGTTGTCTACAAACACGCTCTTATCCTCGTGCCCGCCGCCCGCAGGGTCACGTTCACGCCTGAAAAGTTTTGCTGGCTAAGCGATCGGCAATTTTGCTCTCGACGTGATGAGCTGGTCGATGCTCTTCAGGAAGACCTGCAGGATGGGCGAGGGATTGTCCGCTCGATAGCCTGCGGCGATCTCGATCACAGGCGCGTTGCCGGTAAGCGGCCGGCTGACCAGCGAGCGCAGCAGCAAGGGATCCACATAGGCAGGCAGCAGCGTGACCCCACTGGTGGACGCCACCAGCGAGATCCCGGTGGCGATGCCGTCCTGCGCGTGGACCGGCGACACGACCACGCCGCGCTCACTTACAGCCCGCTGGTTTCGTTATTCTTCTTCGCTCGCTCCTTCTTCGCTTGATCGTGATGCCACTTGATGGCGAAGAACATGCCCGTGCCTAACACAATAATCTTGAATGGAAAGAAGACTAAGGGGAACCAATCATACATTTTGAACATCTCCAAGTTATGACACTATCTGTGGTCGGGGAACCTGACGGCAGTCAGGTCGAGCGCGGGTCTTTGTCTGCGGGAGCGGCCGCAAGCGGCTGGGTTGGCGCGGTCGTACCGAAACGGGCTTCCTCGGCCTTGTAGAAGTACTCGCGGGCCACCAGCCAACCCTTCAACGGCCGCAAGTGCAGGATACAGGTCAGCAACAGGATCGGCGCTTGAGTGGTCCAGACCACAGAGCTCGCAGTGGGAGCGCAGCTTTGGAAAGCCACTGACCAGATGACCCTGGCTGCAGCGTGGGCAGTGACCACGCAGGCCGGCGCTGAGAGGGGGAAGAGGCGGCGACTCCTGTTCGGATGACATCGCGTGTTCCTTCGGGAGGCAATGGCAAGCAATGCCTACATGCAATGCGCGATCGTATGCTCCGATGATGCCTGCAATGTCAACCTAAATGCATGCAATGTGCCGGCGGAATTCATACAATCATGGAAGACATGGCAGGTGCTTCGGCCAGAAGGTCGGCCACTTGCCGCAATGCCTCGCGCAGACCCTGGCGGTCCTTCGGAGCGCCGAGCGCGACACGGACAGCCTCCAGCGGCGTTGACACGGCAAAGGCATCGTCTGCAGTCACGGTTGTAGCCGCCCATTGTTCATCAAGAGTTGCCGGTGCCCGATCACCCCACCACCGCCCGCCGCGCCCGAACGGTGATGTTGCCGTCAGCACCACGCTTGAGCGGCGACCCCATACACCTGTTGGTCGACAGCACGGGGCTGAAGCTGTGCGGACCGGGCGGGGCGAAGAGGGCGGGCAGCTGTCTGGCAGCCATGGCTCCGGTCGCGGCGGTCGCCTTCAGTAAGGTTCGGCGGTCCAGCGGCATGATAAGGGGCCTCCAGTCGGCGGGGAGAGGCTGAGGCCCAACAATCATCGTGCGGTGTGGCCGCCCGTCCAGAAGGGGCGCCGGGCATCCGTCATCGCCTCACTTCCACACCCACCGCGCCTACGCCGAAACGATTACTCCTTCTGCGCGGGAACCTGACCCCCACATCCAGCATCAAAGCCACGAACACGAGGAGCGAGGGCATGGACCGGGCACGGCGGATCGGACAGGGTGTAGCGGTTTCCGACGCGGATCTCGCCGGGCGCATCCGGTTGGGTGACGCCGCCGCCTTTCGCATTCTGATGCAGCGGCACAACCAGACGCTCTTCCGCATGGCGCGCAGCGTGCTGCGCGACTCCACCGAGGCCGAGGACGCGGTGCAGGACGCCTGGATCCTTGCCTTCACCCACATCCACCAGTTCCGCGACGCCTCCAGCCTGTCCACTTGGCTGGGCCGCATCGTCCTCAACGAGGCGCTGCGGCGGCTGCGGCAGAGACGACCCATGATCGGATTGGACGGAGAGGACGGACCTGACGGTGCGCTCCCCGGCGCCAAGGTGATCCCCTTCCCGGGCGCCCAGCCGCCCCCCACGACCCCTGAGGAGGACGCCGCCCGCGCCGAGACGCGGCGTCTGCTTGAGCGCGCCATCGACGCGCTGCCGGATGCGTTCCGTACGGTCTTCATGCTGCGCGAGATTGAGCAGTTGAGCGTCGAGGAAACGGCATCCCGCCTCGGCATCCCGCCGGACACCGTCAAGACGCGCCTGCATCGGGCACGCGGCCTGCTCGGCCAAAGCCTGCGGCGGGAACTCTCACCCGATCTCGGCGGCGTGTTCCCGTTCGCCGGCGAGCGCTGCGCCCGCATCGCCGAACGGGTTCTCGACCGGCTCGGCCACAGCCTACGGCGGGACCCGCCGCCCGACCCGGACTGACCCGTGGTCCACGATCGGACCGAACCACCCAAGGGAGGACATCATGTTGATTCGCACCGTCCTGACCGCCAGCGCGCTCGCCCTGGCCGCCGTCCCCGTGCAGGCGCAGAGCGTGGAGAAGGCACCGCCTGGCGGCGCTTACAAGAAGGTCAGCGAATTGGTGAAGCTGCCCGACTTCCTCCCGGGCATGGGCACGCTCTACGTCGACCCGAAGACGCTTCCGGCCGGCCCCTTCCTGGCCTACGACCACGACGGCCGGCTCGCCAGCACGATCTACATGATCCCGATCGAGGACATACAGGGGCAGAAGAAGTTCGACAACCTGAAGACCGCCGGCGGGACCGTCGATCACGTCGACATGTACTACAACGCGGGCCATCCCGGCGTGGAAAAGCCGCACTACCACGTCGTCCTCTGGCACGTGTCCAAGGCCGACGAGGCACGCGTGGCGAAGTAATCATGATGCTGGTGCGACGCACGCTGCTGCGGGCCGGCGGCTGGGCCGCCGGACTCGCGCTGGTCGGGCTGCCGGTCACGACGCCCGCGGCATCGGTGGTGGAGATCCGCATGCGCGGCAATGCCGACGGCTCCAAGGTGTGGTTCGATCCGATCGGTGTGTTGGTGGAACCTGGGCAGACGCTGCGCTGGATCAACACGGATCCCGGCAATTCGCACACCAGCACCGCCTATCACCCGGCGAACGAAGGACACCCGCTGCGAATCCCCAAAGGAGCCGCGCCGTGGAACTCCGACTACCTGCTGCCGGAGCAGAGTTTCGAGCTGAGCCTCACCGCACCGGGTGTCTACGACTATTTCTGCGTCCCGCATGAGGAGGCCGGCATGGTCGGCCGCATCGTCGTCGGACGCCCACGGGGGAGCGTCTCCGACGCGACGCTGCCGGAGCCGGCGCGCCGTCTGGTCCCCGCGCCGGAGGAGATCATCCGCCGCAAGACCGTCCGCATTACCCCATGAGAAACGCCGCAGGGAGGACACGATGAAGACCAGTTCCGTTGCAAAGCTTGACGGTCGGCGCGGAGATCCGGCCGCCTTTGCAACGCGATCGCCGGTGAGGCGAGGACATTCCCACCCCGGAGTCACCAAAGCTTAACGGGAGTGAACGGGCGCTTGGGCGTAGAGAGGCTTCCTGTAACGGGGCGGCGTGCAACTGCCGCTCCCGCGGCAAACACGCCACTCCAGGACGTCTCTAAACTCCGCCCATTCGACCACGGGAGCTCCATCATGATCCGCCGCACCACTCTGCTTGGGACTTGTGCGATTGCGCTGCTGGCCGCCGTCGCATCCGCCGCTGAAGCCGGGGCAGCCACCCGCCTGACCGTCTACACCGCGCTGGAGAACGAACAGCTCGCCCCCTACAAGAAGGCGTTCGAGGCCGACAACCCCGGCATCGAGATCGAATGGGTGCGCGATTCCACCGGCGTCGTCACCGCCAAGCTGCTGGCCGAGAAGGACAATCCCAAGGCCGACGTGGTGTGGGGCCTCGCCGCCTCCAGCCTGATGATCCTGGATGCCCAGGGCATGCTGATGCCCTACCAGCCCAAGGGGGCCGAGGCGCTCAAGCCGAGCTTCCGCGACGCCAAGACCCCGCCGGCCTGGGTGGGGATGGATGCCTGGATGGCGGCGATCTGCTTCAACACGGTCGAGGCCGAGAAGAAGAAGTTGCCGAAGCCGACCTCCTGGGCCGACCTGCTGAAGCCGGAATACAAGGGCCAGATCGTCATGCCGAACCCGGCCTCCTCGGGCACCGGCTTCCTGGCTGTGTCCGGCTGGCTGCAGACCATGGGGGCGGACAAGGGCTGGTCCTACATGGACAAGCTGAACGACAACGTCGCGCTCTACACCCATTCGGGGTCCAAGCCCTGTAAGATGGCGGCGTCCGGCGAGTACCCGATCGGCATCTCCATCGAATACACCGGCGCCCAGCAGAAGACCAAGGGCGCGCCGATCGACGTGATCCTGGCCTCCGAAGGCGTGGGTTGGGAGATGGAGGCGACGGCCATCGTCAAGGGCACCCAAAAGGCCGAGGCCGCCAAGGCGCTCGCCGCCTGGGCGGCGAGCCGCAAGGCGAACGAGGAATATGTGAACTTCTATCAGGTCACCGCCCATCCCGGCGTGACCAAGGAAACGCCGAACTATCCAAAGAACGCGGAGGCGGCGATGATCAAGACCAACGACTTCGCCTGGGCCGCCGCCAACCGCGACCGCATCCTGGCGGATTGGGAAAAGCGCTACGGCGCCAAATCCGAAACGAAGAGCTGAGGCCAGGGAAAAACCTGGTCGAGCCGACGGGCGGGTGCCGCGGGTGCCCGCCCGTTCTTTTCGTTTTCCGCCGGGACAGTCCGCCAATGACCGCCGAGCCCCTTCTCCGCCTGGACTCCATCGTCAAGAATTTCGGGACCTTTACCGCGTTGAAGGGCGTATCGCTCGACATCCGGCGCGGTGAGTTCATCTGCTTCCTCGGGCCGTCCGGCTGTGGCAAGACCACGCTTTTGCGGGTGATCGCCGGGCTCGACCCGCAGAGCAGCGGAGCGGTGTGGCTGGGCGACCGCGACGTGTCGCGCCTGCCGCCGTCGGCGCGCGATTACGGCATCGTCTTCCAGTCCTATGCGCTGTTCCCGAACCTGACCGTGCACAGGAATGTCGCCTACGGCCTGAAGCTGGGCCGGGCCGCCGAACGGGCGCGGGTGGAAGAACTGCTGGCACTGGTCGGCCTGCCCGACGCCGGACCGAAATACCCGGCGCAGCTTTCGGGCGGCCAGCAGCAGCGGGTGGCGTTGGCCCGCGCGCTGGCGCCTTCCCCCGGCCTGCTTCTGCTGGACGAGCCGTTGTCGGCCTTGGACGCGCGGGTGCGGCTGCACCTGCGCCGCCAGATCCGCGAGCTGCACCGCCGGCTGGGCATCACCACCATCATGGTCACCCACGACCAGGAGGAGGCGCTGACCATGGCCGACCGCATCGTCGTGATGAACAACGGCGTGATCGAACAGGTCGGCGCGCCCGACGAGGTCTATCGCCGGCCGGCCAGCCCCTTCGTCGCCGATTTCGTCGGAGCGATGAACTTCTTGCCCGGCGTGCTGGAGGCGCCGGGGCGGGTGCGGCTGGGCGACCATGGTTTCGAGTGCGGCTTCCAGTGCGACGGCGACGATCTGGCGTCTGCAGCCCCCGGTGCCGCCGTCACCGTCTGCCTGCGGCCGGAGGACGTGCAGGTGCGCGCGGCCGGCGGCGCCAACACGCTGGAGGCGGTGATCGAAAGCCTGGAATTCCTCGGCCCCTTCCACCGCGCCCGGCTGGCCGCCGACGGGTTGGGCGAGGCCCGCGTCACCGCCGACCTGTCGGCCAATTTGGTCCGCGACATGTCGCTGGAGTCCGGCCGCCGGCTGGCGGTGACCCTGCCGCGCGAGCGGCTGCGCGTGTTCGAGGCCGTGCGATGAGCCTCGTCAAAGCTGCGACGGCAAAGCCGGCCTTCTTCACCCTTCGCCAATTCGGCCGCCAATCCGGCCGGCCGGTGGAGCCGGGCGAACGTTGGCTTTTCGGGATGGGAATGGGCGGAATCGCGCTGTTCCTGGCGTTGTTCGTCCTGCTGCCGCTGTGTGCGGTTTTCCTGCGCAGCGTCTATGACCGCGACGGCGCTTTCGTCGGCCTCGCCAACTTCGCCGCCTTCCTGGAGGCGCCGACGCTGTTGCGGTCGGTGGCCAACACCCTGACGCTGTCGCTGCTGACCACAGTCATCACGGTGGCGCTGGCCTTCCTCTACGCCTTCTGCCTGACCCGCACCCATATGGCGGGCAAGGGGCTGTTCCGGCTGCTGGCGCAGATCCCGCTGCTGGCGCCGTCGCTGCTGCCGGCCATCGCGCTCGTCTATCTGTTCGGCAACAAGGGCATCCTGCGCGGCCTGCTGATGGGGGAGAGCATCTATGGCCCCATCGGCATCGTGATGGGGGAGGTCTTCTACACCTTCCCGCATGCGGTGATGATCCTGACCGTGGCGCTGTCGACCTCCGACGCCCGGCTCTACGAGGCGGCGGAGGCGCTGGGCGCCGGCGCCTGGAAACGCTTCGCCACCATCACCCTTCCCGGCGTGCGCTATGGCCTGATCTCCGCGGTCTTCGTGGTGTTCACGCTGGTGGTCACCGATTTCGGCGTGCCCAAGGTGATCGGCGGCTCCACCAACATGCTGGCGACCGACGTCTACAAGCAGGTGGTGGGCCTGCAGAATTTCGGCATGGGAGCGGTGGTCGGCATCGTTCTGCTTCTGCCGGCTGTGCTGGCCTTCGTCGCCGACTGGGTGGGTCAGCGCCGGCAGATGGCGCTGCTGTCCGCCCGCTCGGTGCCGTTCCAGCCGCGGGTCAGCCCGGTCGGTGACCGGCTGGCCTTGCTGTTCTGCACGCTGGTCGGCGGCCTGCTGCTGGGCCTGCTCGGTGTGGCGGGCTTCGCCTCCATCGTCACCTTCTGGCCCTATAACCTGACGCCGACGCTGGCGAACTACGACTTCGCCCAGTTCGACGCGGCAGGCTGGAGCAGCTACGCCAACAGCCTGACCCTGGCCTTTTGGACCGCGCTGGCCGGCACCGCCATCGTCTTCACCGGCGCCTGGCTGGTGGAGCGGGCACCCGGACGCGCGGCGATGAAGGGAACGGTCCGGCTGATGGCGATCCTGCCGCTGGCGGTGCCTGGCATGGTCCTGGGGCTGGCCTACGTCTTCTTCTTCAACGCGCCGTGGAACCCGCTGGGCTGGCTCTACCACGGCATGTCGATCCTGGTGCTGGCGACGGTGGCGCATTTCTACACCGTCAGCCATCTGACCGCCGTTACCGCCCTGAAGCAACTGGATGCCGAATTCGAAGCGGTGTCGGCCAGTCTGAAGGTGCCGGTGTGGTCGACCTTCCTGCGGGTAACGGTGCCCTTGTGCCTGCCGGCCATCCTCGACATCGCCATCTACTTCTTCGTCAACGCCATGACCACGGTGTCGGCGGTGGTCTTCCTCTATTCCCCGGAAACCAAGCCGGCCTCGGTCGCCGTGCTGAACATGGACGACGCCGGCGAGGTGGCGGGGGCCGCCGCCATGGCGATGATGATCGTGCTCACCTCCGCCGCGGTGCGGGCGCTGCATGCCCTGCTGTCGCGGGCGTTGCAGGCGCGGACCCAGGCATGGCGGCGCCGCTGAGCCCGCCGGCATCGGCCGCGACCTCCCGCGCCAGATCCAGGAAAGCCCGCACCACCGCCAGCCGGCGGCGTTCGCGCAGGCAGACCACATATTCGTCCATCTCGACTTCGGCACCGGCGATCGGCAGCAGGACCAGCCGGCCGTCGCCGGTGAATTCGGCGGCGGAGGTGAAGCCGATGCCAAGCCCCGCCGCCACCGCCTCCACCACCGCCTCGCGACTCTGAATCTCGATGACGGCGGCGGGCGTGACCTCCGCCGCCGCCAGCGCCCGTTCGATCAGCCGGCGGGTCATCGATCCCGGTTCCCGCAGCACCAGCCGCTCCGTTGCCAAGTCGGTCAGCGCCACCGCCCGGCGCCGCGCCAGCGGATGCGCCTTCGGCACCAGCGCCCGCACCGGATCGCGCCGCAGCGGCAGCACATAAAGTCGCGAATCCCCCGGCACGTCGGCCAGCACCGCCACGTCGATGCGCGTTTCCATCAGCCCTTCCAGCATGCTGCGGGAATTGCCGACCGCCAGCGTCACCGTCGGCCCCGGATGGCAACGGGTGAAGCGGGCGATCAGCGGCACCGCATGGAACGGCCCGTCCGCTCCCACCGCCAGCGTGCCGCCATCCAGATGCCGCACCCCGGCCAGCAGTTCCATCGCCTCCTGCTCCGCCGCGAACAGGCGGCGGGTGACGGCGAACAGCGCCGTTCCGACCTCGGTCAGCGCCACCTGACGGTTGCTGCGGTCGAACAGGGTGACGCCATAGGTCTCCTCCAGCGCCTTCACCTCCTGCGAACAGGTCGGCTGCGTCACGTTCAGCAGACGTGCCGCCTTGGTGAATCCCCCCTCCGTCGCCACCGCGTGGAAGGCGCGAAGCTGGGCGAAGTTCATTGATTTCATCTATGGACTCATAGGCCGAATGGATTGGCTTTATAATAGGCGAACCGGCGTCATGGGGCCATTCCGTCCGTCACGGTCCTCTTCTTCCCTTCGGGATTGTCCCTGATGTCCGACACTGTGCCCTATCTGCTGACTCCGGGTCCGCTGACCACCTCCGCCACCGTCAAGCAGGCGATGCTGCGCGACTGGGGCTCGCGTGACAGCCGCTTCATCGGCCTCAACGCCGCCATCCGCGATCGGCTGGTGCGTCTGGCGGGCGGCAGTGCCGATAGCCATGTCGCGGTGCCCGTCCAGGGCTCCGGCACCTTCGCGGTCGAGGCGATGATCGGCACGCTGGTGCCGCGCGCCGGCCGGCTGCTGGTGTTGGTCAACGGCGCCTACGGCACCCGCATGGTGCGGATCGCCCAGGTGGCCGGCCGACCCGTCACGGCGCTGGAGACGGCGGAGGATCTGCCGGTGTCGCCCGCCGCGCTGGCCGAGGCGCTGGATGCCGATCCGGCGATCACCCATGTCGCCATCGTCCACTGCGAAACCACCTCCGGCATCCTCAACCCGATCGAGGCGGTGGCCGAAGTCACCCGGTCCCGCGGGCGCGCTCTGCTGATCGACGCCATGAGCGCTTTCGGCGCGCTTTCCCTGGACATGGTGGCGCTGGGCGCCGTCGCGGTCGCCGCATCCTCCAACAAATGCCTGGAGGGGGTGCCGGGCATGGGCTTCGTCATCGCCCGCCGCGACGCGCTGGAGGCTGCCAAGGGCAATGCCCATTCCCTGTCGCTCGACCTGCGCGACCAGTGGCGCGGCTTCGAGGCGAACGCGCAGTGGCGCTTCACCCCGCCTACCCATGTGGTCGCCGCCTTCGCCCAGGCGCTGGACGAGCATGAGGCGGAAGGCGGCGTCCCGGGCCGTGGCGCCCGCTACCGCGCCAACGCCGCCATCCTGATCGAGGGCATGCGGGCACTGGGATTCGAAACCCTTCTGCCGGACCACCTCCAGGCTCCGATCATCGTCACCTTCCGCATGCCGGCCGATCCGGCCTTCGTCTTCGCCGATTTCTACGACCGGCTGCGCGAGCGCGGCTTTGTCATCTATCCCGGCAAGCTGACGGTGGCCGACAGCTTCCGCATCGGCTGCATCGGCCGGCTTGGGACGGAAGAGATGACCGCCGCCCTCGCCGCCATCCGCGCCACCCTGTCGGAGATGGGCGTCGCTTCCGGCACTCCCTGACCGCTCCTTCCGTTCGAAAGCCAAATCCGATGAGCTTCGTCTATTCGCGCCGCTACACCGGGCCGCTCCAGGCGGTCATCCTCGACTGGGCCGGAACCACGGTGGACCATGGCTGCCTCGCCCCGGCCGGCGCCTTCATGGAGGCCTTCCGCCGTTCCGGCGTCACCATCACGCTGGAGCAGGCCCGTGCCCCCATGGGGATGGCCAAATGGCATCACATCCAGGCGATCACCCGCATGGCGCCGGTGACCGACGCCTGGACCGCCGTCCATGGCGCCGCCCCGACCGACGCCGATGTCGACCAGCTTTACGAAACCTTCCTGCCACTGCAGGTTGAGGTGGTGGAGCGGCATTCCGATGTGATTCCCGGTGCGGCGGAGACGGTTGCCGCCATGCGGGCGCGCGGGCTGAAGATCGGCTCGACCACCGGCTACCCCCGCCCGGTGATGGAGGTGGTACAGCGCGTGGCGGCGGCGCTGGGATATGAACCCGACATCACCGTCTGCGCCGGGGAGACGCCGACCGGCCGGCCCGGTCCGGCGATGGCTTTGCGCTGCGTGGTCGAACTGTCGGTCTCGCCGGTGGAAGCCTGCGTGAAGATCGGCGACACCATCGTCGATGTCGAAGAGGGGCTGAACGCCGGCATGTGGACCATCGCGGTGGCCGATACCGGCAACGAGGTCGGCCTGCCGCTTGCCGACTGGCAGGCCCTGTCGCCCGAACGGCGCGATGCGCTGCATGCCACCGCATCCGATCGGCTGGCGCGGGCCGGCGCCCATTACGTTGTCCGGTCGCTGGCCGAGGCGTTGCCGCTGCTCGACGCCATCGAGGCCCGGCTGGCACGCGGCGAGAAGCCGTGACGGCCGGTTCCGTTATCGACCGCTCGGAAATCGTGGTGGTCGGCGCCGGCGTCCTGGGGCTGGCGGTCGCCTGGGCGCTGGGGCAAGAACTGGGTCCTGCCGCCCGGTCGGTTCTGGTGGTCGATCGTCATCCGCCGGCGACCCAGGCGACGGCGCGGGCCGCCGCCCTGCTGACCCGCGCCCGCGGCGATGCGGCGACGGCGGTACTGGTGCGGGACACCTATGCCGCCATCACCAGCCTGGAAGAGGAACTGGACGAGGATCTCGGGCTGCGGCGGGTCGGCACCCTGCATGTGGCCGCCAGCCCTGCGCGTGTCGAGGCCCTGCGCACTCTCGTCGCCGACATCACCGACCCGACCGACTGGCTGGACGGCGACGGCGCCGCCCGCCTCGCGCCCTGCCTGTCGGCGGAAGCCGTTGAACGCGCCGCCTTCATGCCGCTGGACGGCTTCATCGATCCGGTCCGGCTGGCCGATGCCTACCGCCGGTCGGCCCGCCGCGCCGGCGTGCGGATCATGACCGGCCCGTCGGTCCAGGCGATCCGGGTGGAGGGTGGACGGGTGGTGGGCATCGACACCGACCATGGCGTCATCTCGGCCCCGACGGTGGTCAATGCCGCGGGCGCCTGGGCGGCCGGGCTGGCCTGGACCGCCGGAGTGGGGCTGCCGCAGGCGCCGGTGCGCAGCCAATATTGGATCACCGGCCAGCGCCCCGACCTGTTCCCCCGCGATCTTCCCGCCCTGGTCATGCCCGATGCCGGCGCCTATGCCCGGCCGGAACTGGGCGCTCTGCTGTTCGGGTTGCGCGGACGGCGGTCGCTGGCCTTCGATCCGGCCCGGCTTCCCGCCGACACGGCCGGACTGGACCTTGCCGACGCCGACGGCGGCTGGGAGACGCTGGAGGAGGGCTGGCAGGCGCTGGCGCGACTCTGTCCGCCACTGCTGCAAGCCGGCATCGCCCACTATGTTTCCGGCCTGTCCACCTACACCGCCGATGGCCGGTTCGTGCTGGGGCCGGTCCTGGAGGTGCCGGGGCTCTTCATGGCCACCGGCTGTTGCGGCGCCGGCATCGCCGCGTCGGGCGGCATCGGCCGGGCCGTGGCGGCATCCGTCCTGGCCAAGCCGGGGTCGGTGGACCTGTCCCCCTTCGCGCCCGGCCGTTTCGGCGGGGTCGACCCCTTTTCACCGGCGCTGCACGACGCCTGCGCCGCCGCACGCACCGGCAAGATCACCGGCTGAAAGGCCGATTTACAGAAGGATGACGCGATGCCGGCCGACCGTTCCGAAGGCGACATCAACCTCGGGCCGCGGCGCGAACGCTGGATTGCGGACGCCCTCGGCCCCCGCTCCCGCGCACTGGTGGAGCGCGATGCCGCCGCCTTCCTGAGACAGTCCCTGTCCACCCCCTGCCTGTCGGCGATCCGCAAGGCCGAGGGCATCTGGATCGAGGACATGGACGGCCGCCGCTTCATGGATTTCCACGGCAACAGCGTCCATCACATCGGCTACGCCCACCCCCGGCTGGTGGCGGCGCTCAAGACGCAGATGGACGAGCTTAGCTTCGCTCCGCGCCGTTTCGCGTGTGAACCGGCGGCCGAGTTGGCGGAACGCCTGGCGGCAGTCGCCCCGACCGGCCCCGGCAGCCGCGTGCTGTTCGCGCCGGGAGGGTCTGAAGGGATCGAGATCGCGCTGAAACTGGCCCGCGTCGCCACCGGCCGCTTCAAGACCGTCTCCTTCTGGGACGCCTTCCACGGCGCCGGCTTCGGTGCATCCGGCGTCGGCGGCGAGGCGCTGTTCCGCTCCCATGGAATAGGACCGCTGCTGCCGGGGACCGAGCATGTGGCACCCTTCGCCTGCGCCCGCTGTCCCTACGGCTTCGACCCGGCGCCCGGCGGAGGCCCGGACCTTGGCATCTGCCGGATGACCTGTGCGCGGATGCTGCGCTATGTGCTGGAAAAGGAGGGCGACGTCGCCGCCGTGGTGGCGGAGCCGGTGCGCGCCGTGCCCTATGTGCCGCCGCCGGGATTCTGGGCGGAGGTGCGGCGGGCCTGCGACGCGACCGGCGCCCTCTTGATCTTCGACGAAATCCCGACCGGCCTCGGCAAGACCGGCAGCCTGTTCAGCCACGAGCCGTTCGGCGCGCAGCCGGACATCCTGGTGCTGGGCAAGGCGCTGGGCGGCGCCATGCTGCCGCTGGCTGCGGTGATCGCCCGCCCCGGGCTGGACGTGGCCGCCGACCGGGCGCTCGGCCACTACACCCACGAAAAGAATCCGCTGCTCGCCCGCGCCGGCCTGACCACCCTGGACATCATCCGAGACGAGGGGCTGGCGGAGCGCGCCGCAAACCTTGGTGCCTTCGCGCTGGATCGTCTGCACGAGTTGACCGCAGCGCTGCCCGGCATCGCCGACATCCGCGGAGCCGGGCTGCTGATCGGGGTGGAACTGGCCGACCATGACGGCCGCAGCGCGGCCGACCGGGCGGAGGCGACCTTCTACGCGGCGCTCGCGGCCGGTGTCAGCCTGAAGATCTCGCAGGCCACCGTGCTGACGCTGTCCCCACCGCTGACCATTGCCAAGGCCGATCTGGAGCAGGCATTGGCGGTTGTCGCCCAGGCGATTTCCACAGCGGGGGGCTTCACTTGCTGACCACATAGGTGAAGTGGCGGATCACCCCCTTGGTGTCGGTCTCGCGATGGCACCCTCAACTTGTTGATCCTGACGATTATCGATGGCACCGATTGCCCATGGACGTCCGGGATCGGGCGATCACGCGGCAACCAGCTGCGCGCCTACGACCTCGGCCCAGATGGCGAGGGCTTGGGCTCGGGCGGTATGGCAGTCGGAGGCCGGACGGCTGTGGCGGTTGGTGAGGGTCGTCAGGCCGCTCCATATCCAGACGTCGCTCGCTCCGACAACCCGTCCAACGCCAACTTGACGGCGCCCTTTCATAAGGTCCGGGTCCAAAGTTCATCCAGGATCATCCGTTTGGGACATGCGGGATTACCTCGCCGGATGATATTATCGTTCGCACATACGGATGATTGGCACCAAAAACAATCCTAACTCGATCAACGTCGTGCTTCTTCAAGAATTATGTCCGCTTTGTTCAATGTCACGGGGCCGCAACCTGCGTAGGCTGCTTGTCATAAAAGTTTGATGGCGCGGAAAGGGATCGATCCCACGCCCATCCGAACGTGGCCGCCGAAGCAATCAAGGCCATGGGTAAACAGCGTGTTCGCCGACCATTCGCGACCCACGATACGAACAGGAAAGCGGAAGAGGGGCACGGGACAATGAAGTGCATTGAACAGCAGTCCGACGGTTCCAAGGTCGATACGATCGGCTTTCTCCTGGTTCCCGATTTCTCCATGATCGCCTTCACCGCGGCGGTGGAGCCTCTCCGCCTTGCCAACCACATCAGCGGCAAGGAGCTGTATCGCTGGGTGCTGCTCTCCCCGACTGGCGGTGTCGAGCGGGCCAGCAATGGCATCCGGATCTGCGTCGACCACGCCATCGCCGACGCCCCACAGCTGTCCACCGTGATGGTGTGCAGCGGCATCGGAGGCCACTGGTATGAGGATCGGGCGGTGTTCTCTTGGATGCGGCGTTCGGCCGCCCAGGGGATCGCCTTCGGCGCCCTGTGCACGGCCAGCCATATCCTGGCCCGGGCCGGCCTGATGAACGGCTACCGCTGCACCATCCATTGGGAGAACATGGCCGGCTTCGCCGAGACCTTCCCGGAAATCGAGGCGACGGGGGAGCTGTTCACCATCGACCGCAACCGCTTCACCTGCGCGGGCGGCACCGCAGCCACCGACATGATGCTGCACCTGATCGCCGCCCGGCATGGCGAGAAGCTGGCGATGGACATCGCCGAGCAGCTTCTCCACACCAAGATCCGGGCCGGCAGCATCCGCCAGCAGGAAGAACTACATGTCAATCCGGTGCTGGATCACGAAGATCTCAACGCCGCCGTGGCGGTGATGCAGGCCAACATCGAGGAACCGCTGGACCTGCTGACGCTCGCCGCGGAGCTGGGCCAGTCCCGCCGGAATCTGGAGCGGCTGTTCCGCAAATACATGAACTGCTCGCCGGCGAAATACTATCTCGGCCTCCGGATGAAGCGGGCGCGGCAGCTGCTGTGCCAGACCCGCATGTCGGTGATGGAGGTGTCGATCAGCTGCGGCTTCATTTCCGCCACCCACTTCAGCAAATGCTACCGCGATCACTTCGGCATCGCCCCGCGCAGCGACCGCCAGAGCCAGCGGCACAGCCCGCTTGCCGCCGCGCACGAGTTCGCCGGCCTGACCTGATGCGGCAGGTGCGGAGCAGGCTCAACTCCGGGAAATCAGGCGGGCGGCGGGAATCCTCAATTCGGTGTCGCATTCGAACACATGCCCTCCTCCGGTCGCCGATAAGGTACAAAACGGCCTGCCACACATCCGATCCGCGCCAGGCCCCGCCGGACAACTGCCAGGAGGACGGCACCGATGCTCGAAACGATCCTTTCCGCTCAATGCGCGCGCGGCGCGGCCACGGCCACGGCCGATGCCCGGCTGTCCTCCATCCCGGCCGGCCTCTACGAGTTGTTTTTGGAGAATGTCGTCCTGCCCTGCCGGATCGGCGTCTTCGATTACGAGCGCGGCGCGCCTCAGCGGGTGCGCATCGATCTTCTGCTGCAGGTGCGCCAGGACGGAGCCCAGTTCTCCGACGATATCGGCGATGTGCTGTCCTACGATGATCTGCTGTCCGGGTTGAAACGGATCCTGATGGACGAGCACACCAATCTGGTCGAGATGCTGGCGGAGAAGATCGCCCGCATGTGTCTGGCCCACGAACAGGTGCAGTCGGCCCGCGTGTCGGTGGCGAAGCTGGACATTTACGACGGGGTCGCGGTTCCGGGCATCAGGCTGGAGCGGACGCGCGACCAGATGTCGGCGTCGTCCCTGCCGGCGTCACATCGCCTGATGGTCATGGCCGACCGCTTGGCCGACCGGCGGATCTGATCCGATGACGGCCAACACATCGCCAGAAGACGGATCGCCAGACGCCGCGGCGCGGCCCTGGGTGATCAAGATCGGCGGCAGCCTGTCGGACTGGCACCGGTTGGGAACCTGGTTGGACCTGATCGCCCGTCCCGGCCATCTCCACCCTCTGGTCATCGTGCCGGGTGGCGGTCCGTTCGCCGATGCCGTCCGCGATGCCCAGGACAATTGGCGCTTCGACGATCGCCTCGCCCATCGCATGGCCCTGCTGGCGATGGAACAATTCGGGCTGATGCTGCACGGCATCTGCCCGGCGCTGCAGACGGCGGCGACGCACGAGCGGCTGCGGTCGCTGATCCGGGCACGGATGCCGGCGGTGTGGCTGCCGTCCGCCATGGTGCTGGACCGGCCGGAGATCGCCGAAAGCTGGGACGTCACCTCCGACAGTCTCGCGGCATGGCTGGCGGTGGAGCTGGACGCGGCGGCGCTGGTGCTGGTCAAGTCGGGACCCTGCCCCTGCGCGGCGACCGATGCGGCGTCGCTGGCGCGCGACGGGCTGGTCGACGCGGCCTTTCCGCACTGGCGCGCGCGCTTTTCCGGCGAGAGCTGGTGCATCCATCGCGACAACCACAGCCTGATGGAAGAGGCGCTTGCCGGCCGCGCGAATCCCGGCTGCGGCCTGCTGCGCAACCCCGAGGCGGAACTTCTGCCGGGCCTGCGGGTATGACCGAATCATCCCCTGCTTCCGCTCCGCCGAGGTCGGCCTGGGCGCTGACCGGATCCGACCATTATATCAAGGAGACGCTCGACCTGATGGGCGCCGGCGGCACCCCGCACATCACCCCTTCGGCGTGACCCGCAGCGGGGAGGATCTGGTGATCGCCCCTTTCCGGGATTTCGCGGCGCCCTGTGCCGGGGCGGCGCACGAGGCGACGTGATCGACCCGGACAGGGTTGCCGGCGTCGTCGGAAGCGTCACCGCGTCCGGCCGCGTGCCGGCCTGCACAGCCATGTGACCGTGGCGCTGACGGCGAGCGCACCCGCGGTCAGCGCCAGCACCCAGAGCAGGATGCCGAAGCCGGCGCCGTCCCAGTGCACCGCGGCAGACAGGGCCGCCGCCATGCACAGCGCCGCGGCACAGCGCAGGCGACGAACCGTCCGCCGCGGCAGGACCCGCGGGGAACCGACCAGATCGCGCCAATGCCGCTCCACCGTCAGGGCAAGCACCCCGAAGGCGAGGTAGCAGAGGCCGAAGATCGCTGGGAAGGACAGGACATCAGGCATGGTCGGTCAGCCTCGACAGGGTGGACGCCTCGGGCCGCGCACGCCGGGCCAGACGCCTGGAAACGCTCCAGGCACCGGCCGCCGTCAGCGCCAGCACCGCGTCGACGCCGACCACCGCCCAGTCGCCGGCCGCCGCCGCCCGGACGGGATGCTCCCCGGTGGTGATCCAGTTCAGCACCACGCAGGCCGCGGCCAGCAGGGCGACGGCGGCGCACTGGCTGCTCCAGGGCGGATCCTGCTTGGTGCGGAGCGCGGCGTGAACGGCGCTGGCGATCCAGGTCAGGAAGAAGACGCCGACCTCCACCAGCTCGCGTGACGGCACTCCGGACGGCAACAGGCGGTTGGCCGCCATCATCGCCAGCGTGGCGATCAGCAGCCCGGTGGTGGTGCCGCAGGTCAGAGCGGCGACGCTGCGCCAGCCCACGCCGGGCAGGCCATGGATGACGCGCCGTTTCTCCATCCAGTGCAGCATGCCGGTGCCGATCAGCACGCAGCCGGTCAAGCCGAACAGGAAATAGAGCCAGCGCAGCGGCCAATGCTCGAAGGCGGCGAAGTGCAGCCCCGACATCACCCGGTGCGCCGCCACCATCGGTCCCGGCCGCTGGTACTTCAGCAGCGCGCCGGTCACGCCGTCGAAGAAGACCGGCTGGACATCCAGGCTGATGCGGTCGCCGGTGTCGCGGTTGATGCGGACCACCGATGCGGCATCGCCCGCATTGTAGACGAAGACCACTGCGGCCTCACCGCCGCCCCACAGTCGCCTCGCCTCGGCCAGCATCGGGTCGAGCGGTGCCGCCGGCGCCGGGGTGCCGGCGCGCGGCCGGCTATAGTTGCCGAGCACGTCATCATAGAAGCGCTGCACGTCCCCGCCATAGAGCGCCTGGACGCCTGCCGGCAGCACGATCGGCAGGATGATGACGATCCCGGTGAAAGTAATCATCAAATGGAAGGGCAGCACCAGCACCCCGGTCAGGTTGTGCAGGTCGAGCAGCGAGCGGCGAAGCTGGCCCCAGCTGCGAAAGGTGAAGAAGTCCTTGAAGATCCGCGCATGGATGATGACGCCGGAGATCAGCCCGGCCAGCATCGCCACCGACGCGAAGGACACGATCCAGTAGCCGACGAATCCCGCCCGCAGGTGCAGGCTGTAATGGAGCGGGTAGAAGAAGGAACTGGCGCCCAGCGTTCCCACCGGCGGCAGCAGCCTGCCGCCGGCGGTCGCCATGCCGCCGGCAGCGCCGCTTTCCGTGCGCACCCGCAGGGCCATCACCGGGCGCCGCTCGTCCGGCAGCTGCACATACCAGTCGCGGACAGCCCGTCCGGCGGCGAGCCGCTCCACCAGCGGCACCACCGTCCGGTCAAGGGAGATCGCCGCTTCCGGCGCCTCCACCGCACCGATCCGGGAGTCCGGCATCATCCAGCGGTCGATCTCGGAGGCGAAGACCGCCAGCGAGCCCATGAAGAAGACCAGCATCAGCAGCCCGCCGAGCGTCACCCCCGCCCAGGTGTGCGGCCACAGCATCGCGGCGCGCAGCGCCGGGCTGATCAGCTTGCGCTTTCCCGCCGTCATGGCGCCGTGATCCCGACAAACCGCGACACGGTGATCATCACGACCGCTCCGCCGCCCAGCACCGCCCAGCCGACGCCGGCCCGCGGCACCGCGAAGGCCCACAGCGACACCGCCGGCAGGACAAGGAGGGCGAGCAGGCTGGCCGCGGTCACCGCCTCGGCCGGGGCCATGCCGGCCAGCGTCCCGAGTTCCGCCCCGAAGGCGGCGATGCCCCAGGCGAAGCCATAGGCGCCGAAGACCGCCGCCGTCACCCGCGCGGCGGTGCGGAGGCGCGATGGCCTCCGCTTCGGACCATTGCCGGCAAGGGTCCGCTGCCGCAGGGCCTTCGCCTCCGTCACAGCTTCGCCCGCAGGGTCAGCAGCACGGTGCGCGGCTCACCGTAGATGTTGCCCGACTGCGGCGTGCCGACGCGCTGGTAATAGCTGCGGTCGAACAGGTTCTTGACGTTGACCGCCGCCGTCACCTTCTCCGTCACGTCATAGGCGACGCGGGCGTCCACCGTCGCAAAGCCGCCCTGGGTCAGGCGGGCGTAGTTCAGCGACGGGAACTCGTTGTACATCGAGCTCTGGGCGGTGACGCCGCCGCCGACGCTCAGCCGGTCGTCAATGGTCTCGGGCAGACGGTAGTTGGTCCACAGCTTCACCTGATGCATCGGCGCGATGGCGGTGAAGGCGCTCGCCGCGTTGGCGCTGCTGTCCAGGCTCTTGGCACGGGTGAAGGTGTAGCCGGCATAGACGTCCCAGCCCGGCAGGATCTCGCCGGAGACATCCAGTTCGAAACCGCGGCTCTGCGCCTTGCCGCCGGAGACATAGATGGACTGGTTGGGGAAGCGCGGGTCGGACTGCGGCCGGTTCTCCTCCTCGATGTGGAAGACGGAGGCGGTGGCGTGCAGGCGACCGCCGAAGTAATCGGCCTTGATGCCGGCCTCATACTGCCGCCCCTTCAACGGCTCCAGCACCTTGCCGGACGCATCGACGTAGGATTGCGGCTCGTACACCTGGGAGACGCTGGTGTAGAGGGCGTAGGTGGAGTTGACGTCATAGACGAGGCCGGCATAGGGCGTGACCTTGCCGCGGACGGACGCGCTGCTTTCCGCGGTACCGGCCAGGGCGTCGGCATCGACCTTGGTCTGCCACCAGTTCATCCGCCCGCCGACGATCAGCTTAAGCGGGTCGGCCAGCTTCAGGCGCAGGACGCCGTAGGTGCCCCAGCTGTCGGTGGTGGTCTTGGTGTCCTTCTGCCAGTCCCGCCAGGCCGGCTCTGCCGCCGAGGCGTCGGGCGAGAAGATGTTCTGCGTCACCGACCAGCTGCCGACCGGATTGGCCGCGCGGTGGCGGAAGGTCGTCCGCTCGTAATTCGCGCCGACGGCCACCTCGTGGGTCAGGCCGAACAGCCCGAAATTGCCGGTGGCCGACAGGTCGGCGCCCAGCTGCTCCTGATCGTAGCGCAGCTTTTGTGCAAACAGCGTCGTCCGGTTCACCCCCGGCGTGACCGGCGCGTAGGCATAGGCCATCTTCCGGTCCATCTCGTTGTCGATGTAATGGGTGGTCAGCTTCACCGCCCAGCCATTGTCGAACCGGTGCTCCAGGTCGGCGAAGCCGCCCTTGGTGGTGAAGACGTCCTCGTTCCACTTCTCGCCCAGCGAGGTCGAGCGGTCGACGTCGAGCAGACGCAGCTGCGGCCGCCCGCCCACCACTGACGCATAGGCCGGCAGGTTCCAGGCGCCCTGGTAGCTCATGCGCTGGTACCACGCGCCGGCCGTCAGGGTGGTGTCGGGCGTCAGGTCGGCGGCGATACTGCCATAGGCGAGGCCGCGGCGCTGCTCCGTCCAGTCCTGGAAGGCGTTGCGGTCCTGATAGGCGCCGACGAAGCGCCCGCGCAGGCTGCCGGACTCGTTCAGCGGACCGGTGATGTCGCCCTCGCCGCGATAGTTGGCGTAGGAACCGGCGGTCAGCTCGCCATAGCCTTCCAGCGTCTTCTTCGGGGTCTTGCGGACCAGATTGACCGCACCGCCCGGCCCGCCCATGCCGTTCAGCAGCCCGGCCGGCCCCTTCAGCACCTCGACCCGCTCATACATCGCCAGATCGGGCGAGGCGAAGATGCGGTCGTCCAGCGTCGTCGGCACGCCGTCGAACTGCAGGTTGGTGATCTCGAAGCCGCGCGAATAGAAGTTCAGGCGGTTGCCGTCGATCGGTTCCACCGTGACGCCGGGCGTCTGCCGCATGGCGTCTTCCAGCGTGATGAGCTTCTGTTCCTCGATGCGTTCACGCGGCACCGTGGTGACGGTCTGCGGCACCTCGCGCGGGGCGAGCGGCAGCTTGGAGCCGACCGTGGTCGGCGGGTTGGCATCGCGCTGGCGGTCGGCGCTGACGTCGATCGTCGGCAGCGTCATCGTCTCGGACGAGGCATTGCCGGTGTTTTGCGCCGGATTCTGGACTGCATTTTGGGCCAGTGCGACGGCCGGCAGCAGCAGGGCTGCCGCCGCGACCGACCCCAGCAGACGGACGCGCCCCCTGTTATTTCCCCAACGGCGTCCGGGCTGCCCAATGGTCTTCATTCCGAAATTCCCCCATTCGTCACTGTGCTGATGTCGTTGTGCGGATTTGTTGGCCGTGGCCCCGGTCGGCATCCGCCGTCAGAGCCGTGGCGATTTCCTGCGCGCGGATCGGCAGGATCGAGAGCAGGGTGTCGCTGAGGCCGTGCGTCGCCTCGCAGCAGCCCTGCAGATACAGGCCGGCGGTGCAGCCGGGGACGGTCGGCAGGCGGTAGTCGCGCCCGACCTCCCCGCCGGCCAGCCAGGGCCCCATCGGCTGCAGCAACTCCTCGTGGATGCGGCGGCGATAGCCGGTGGCCAGCACCACGGCGCCATAGCGCCGTTCATGGCGCCCGCCGCCGTCCAGACTGGCGAGGTCGAGCAACGGATCGCCGTTACTGGCGCGGCGGGCCGCCACCACCTCGTGCCGGGTCAGCATCGCGTGGCGCGCGCCCCCCTCCACCTTCTGCTGGTAGAAGATGCCGTAGACCGCATCGATGAGTTCCGGGTCGACGACGGCATAGTTGGTGTTGTGGAAGGCGCGCAGCAGGTCGGCACGCTCGGCCGGGGGAAGGCCGTAAAGGTAGTTGGTATAGCCGGCGTCGAAGACCTGATTGGCGAAGGGGCTGCTGTCGGCCGGCCGCATCGCCGGTCCGCGCCCGATGATGTCCATCGCGACGCCCCGCCCATGCAGGTCTAGGAAAATCTCGGCCGCGCTCTGCCCCAGCCCGACCACCGCGACCCGGCCGGCCCGCGCCAGCTCCTCCGCGGCGGACAGATAATCGTTGGAATGGATCACGAGCGGACCGCCCCCGGCCCCGGCACCTCTGCGCACGAGGCCGTCGAAGGCGTCGGGAATCCGCGGCGTCGCCCCGGCCCCGATCACCACGTTGCGGGCAAGCCAGCTCCGCTCGCGGCCGGCGCGGTCACGGGCATGAACGCGGACATGCGGCACCGCCTCTCCCACCCGCGCCGGCTCGATCGCCGTCGCCTCCAGCCCGTAGTCGCAGAGATCGTCGAAATCGGCGGCGACCCACGCAAGATAGTCGTTGAACTCGCGCCGGCTGGGATAGAAGGTTCGCAGGTTGATGAAGTCCTGCAGCCGGCCTTGACCGTGCAGGTAGCTGAGGAAGCTGTAGCGGCTGGTCGGGTCGCGCAGCGACACCAGATCCTTCAGGAACGAGATCTGCATCCGGCTGCCGTCCAGCAGCATGTTGCCGTGCCAGACGAAGGTTTCGCGCTTTTCCAGGAAGCGGCAGGCCAGACCGGCACCCCCCTCGCGCAACGCCACCGCCAGGGCCAGATTGGACGGGCCGAAGCCGACGCCGACGAGGTCCAGAACACGTCCACCGTCGCCGATGAGGGAGGGGATGCCATGCATCGCTCAGCCCCCCTGCTTCGTCGTGGCCGGGTCGGCGCGCGGCACCCACAGACGGTCGGCGAAATAGCGCTCGCGCAGCAGCATGACCAGCATCGCCCGCTTGTGCGGGAAGTCGAACTCCTTGACCTTGGCGAAGCCGGAGCGGTCGAGATTGCGGATCTGCTGGTGATGGTCCGCCCGCGGCTCACCGACGATGCGCTGGGTGCGCGGGTCGTCCAGGAACATGAAATGCACCAGCGACGGCAGCCACGCGCTGACATAGGCCCGTCCACGTACATGCTCCTCGCCGATCAGCACATGCCAGCCGCGGTCGTAATCCTGCGCGTCGTAGAAGGCGCCGATCCGGTTTTCCTTGGCCCAATAGACTTCGAAATAGCCGAAGGGCGCACCGTCCAAGCTGGCGATCAGCGGGATGCTGTGGGGATCGGCGAGCTGCGCCTCCAGATAGGCGCGGTGCTTGGCCGGATCGCCCTCCTCCTGCCAGAAGACGGCGACACGCGGGTCGTTCTGCCAGCGATGGAAACGCTCCAGATCCATGCCGATGTTGGCGACCCGGAAGGACAGCGTCTGCTCCAGCCAGGGGATGTGGCGGGCGTAGAGCGTGCCCTGCGGCTTGGGCGGCCGGCGCGGGTGGTAGCGGCCGTTCGAGACGATGTGCGACTGGGGATATCCGCCCGATCCGGCGCCCAGGAGCCACAGGTCGGGCCGCTGGTACAGGGCACCGGCCATCGCCAGCTGGGTGCCGCCATCCTCCACCACGACGCCGTCCAGACGCAGCGCCTCGGCGAGACGGTCGGGGGCGGTCAGCCGCAAAGTCGCGGGGTCGTCGGCGCGGATGAAGGCCGCGTCGAGCGCGGCGAATGCTGCCAGACGGCGGAGGTCGTCGCCGTCCGCCGCCGGCACGGCATCCTCCACCAGGGTCAGCTCGGCCGCCCCGGCCCCGCCGGACAGCCGCCAGCGCTGCCGCACCTCGCCATCCAGCCGGACGGTCAGGTCGGCACCCTCCCACAGGGTGCGGAGCGTGCGGCCGAGCGCACGGCAGGGCAACGGAACACCGCCGGACGCGGTCAGGGTGTCGGAATCGGCGGTCATCGAAGGCGCCTCCTCATGGCCGGCCGCGCGAGGCGCGGCGACAGGCATTTGGGAAAGGGATGGGGGTTTCGGCCGACGGCCGCCCGGCGGTCATTGCGCCGCATGCGCCGGCTGGACCGGGACCTCGCTCCAGGGCGACAGCACCCCGGCATCGCAGCGCAGCACCCGGTCGGCGAGATGGAAGAAGCGGTCGTCGTGGCTGACGGCGATGATGGTGCGGCCGCCGCGTTTGAGTTCCGGCAGCAGCTCCTCGTAGAAGAAGCGGCGGAACAGCGGGTCCTGGTCGGCCGCCCATTCGTCGAGCAGCAGGATCGGCCGTTCCTCCACCACCGCGGCCAGCAGGGCGATGCGCTTGCGCTGTCCCTGCGACAGCCGGATGTCGGAGAGGCGGTCGCCGGCCAGCGCCACCTTGCGGTCCATCCGCAGCCGGCGCAGGAACGTCTGGGCAAGCTCCTCGTCCAGCCGGCCGTCGGGGCCGACCAGCCGGTCGAACAGGTGGGGGGTGGAGAAGACGGCGCTGATCTGCTCGCGATGCCAGCCGCGACGCTCCTCGGTCACCTCCAGCCCACCGAGCCGGATGGTGCCGGCAGCCGGCCGGCGCAGTCCGGCCAGCAGGGTCAGCAGGGTCGACTTGCCGCCGCCGTTGCCGCCGACGATGAACAGCGTCTCCCCCGCCTCGACCGTCAGTTCGACCGGGCCGAGGTGGAAGCCGGGCTCGTCGCCCTGGGCCGGATGGTCGTAGACGACGCCGGACAGGCTGAGCAGCGGCCCCTTGGCGGGAAGCGCCACGCAGGCCCGCTCCGGGCGGTCGAAGTCCGGGCGGTGCGCTTCCAGGCGCAACGCCTCGACCTTCGCCAGCGCCACCTTGCCGGACAGCAGGATCGGCAGCGTGCCGACCAGATCGTTCAGCGGCATGCGCAGGAACATCAGCACCAGCACGAAACCGGCGGTGTGCGGCCGCGGCAGGTCCAGTGCCTCGCCGGCGGCAAAGATGCCGGCGATCAGGCCGAGGATGACCAGGGCGGTCCAGCTCAGGCTCAGCACCCAATAGCGGTCGGCGCGGGTCTCGGTGTCGCGGGCATGCTCCGCCGCCGCCGCCACGTCGTGGCGGTGGAAGACGCGCTTGCGCACCGTGTTCAGCGCCAGCTCGTTGCGGCCTTCGATCGCGCCGCGATAGCCGGCGAGCAGGCGGTCGTCGGTTTCGCGCACCTCGACCATCAGCCGGCGCATCGCCGACACCCAGCCATAGGCCACCCCCACCCCAAGCCCGATCACCGCGGCGCTGAGCAGGAAGAGTTGCCAGGACAGCCAGCCGAGATAGAGGAAGCCACCCAGCACCAGCACGCCGTTGCAGAAGACGAAGGGCAACCGGTTGAAAGCTTGGCCGACCGTGGCAATGTCCTTGGTCAGGGTGGCATAGAGCGCCGGAGCGCCGATGGTCTCCAGCCGCTCCACATCGGTGTCGAGCAGCCGCTTCACCGTCGCCGTGCGCATCTCGCACACCACCCGGTGGCCGAGCGCCGTCAGGATCGCCTGCGCGCCGAAGCCGAAGCCGAACACCGCCGCCAGCAGCACGGCGATCACCGCGAAGGTCGGCGCGTCGGGCGCAGCGCTGCCGGCGATCAGCCGGTTGACCAGCGCGATCACCCACAAACCGGCCAGCGCTCCGGCGGCGCCCAGCGCCAGCGCCAGCGGCATGGGCCAGCGGAAGCGGCGCAAAAGAGAGAACAGCAGGGTCATGACACACCGCCCGGCTCGGCCGTGCCGTCGCCGGCCAGCAGGCCGGCCATGAAGGCGAGGTCGTCCGCCTCGTCCCGGCTGCCGCGGGAGTCGATCACGGTGGCCATGGCGCGGATGGTCGGGGCGCGGAACAGCTCGGCCAGCGGCAGGTCGAGCCCGAAGGCGCCGCGGATGCGCGTCTGCAGCCGGACCAGCCGCAGGGAATGCCCGCCCAGCCGGAAGAAATCGTCGGCGACGCCGAGCCCTGGCCGTTCCAGCACCTCCTCCCACAGCGCAACCAGCCGTACCTCGGTGTCGGTCGCCGGCGGCTCGAACCCGACGGAGGCGGCCGGCGCATCGGGCGGCGGCAGGGCCTTGCGGTCGATTTTGCCGTTGGCGTTCAACGGCAGCCGGTCCAGCACCATGCAGACCGACGGCAGCATGTAGGCCGGAAGGCGGGCGGCGAGATGGGCATGCAGGTCCGGCGGCTCGCTCCCGTCGGTCGTCACCAGATAGGCGCAGAGCAGCGCATCGCCCGTGGCCGGCATGTGGGCGGCGACCACGGAGTGGCGCACCTGCGGATGGCTGTCGAGCGCCGCTTCCACCTCCGCCGCCTCGATGCGGAAGCCGCGGATCTTCATCTGATGGTCGCGGCGGCCCAGGAATTCTATGGCACCGTCGGCGCGCCGCCGGGCGCGGTCGCCGGTGCGGTAGAGGCGGCTGCCGGCACCGGCGCCGGGTGCGCCGTCCTCGGGGAACGGGTTCGGCATAAAGCAGGCCGCGGTCAGGCCCGGTTGCCCGCCATACCCGCGCGCCAGTCCCAGCCCGCCGATCCACAAGTCGCCGGCGACGCCGCTTGGTACCGGCTCCAGCCGATTGTCCAGGATGTGAAGGCGGTTGTTGGCGACGGCATGGCCGATGGGAACCGTGCCGTCGCCATCCCCGGCCCGCTCCACCGGCCAGGCGGCGGACCAGACGGTTGTTTCGGTCGGGCCGTAGACATTCAGCAGCCGCACGCCGCGCTCCAGCAGGCGACGGGCCAGACCGACGCCCAACGCCTCGCCGCCGCACACCGCGCGCAGGCCCGGCCACGAACGCTCGGTGGCGTCCAGCAGCATGCGCCAAGTCGCCGGCGTCGCCTGCAGGACGGTGATGCCGTGGCGTTCGATCAGCCCGGCGAGCGCTTGCGGATCGTGGGCCTGCTCGCGCGTGGCGAGGATGATGCGGGCACCGGCGATCAGCGGCAGGAACAGCTCCAGCCCGGCGATGTCGAAGCCCAGCGTCGTCACCGCCAGCAGCCGGTCGTCGGCGGCGAGGCCGATCTGCGCCTGCATGGCATGGAGGAAACTGGCGAAGGCCTGCCGGTCGATCTGCACGCCCTTCGGCACGCCGGTCGATCCCGAGGTGTAGAGCGTGTAGGCGAGTTGGCGCGGATGCACCGGGCGGCCGGGATTGCCGTCCGCCAATTCCTCGTATCCGGCGGCGAACCCCGCAAGCGGCGCGTCGATCACCAGCACCGGCCGGGCATGGGCCAGGATGTGGGCATTGCGCGCCGCCGGCTGGTCGGGATCGAGCGGCAGATAGGCGCCGCCCGCCTTCTGGATCGCCAGCAGCGCGACCGGCAGATCGACCCCGCGCGGCAGCGCCACCGCCACCAGACTGTCGGCACCGACCCCGCGGGCGGCGAGCCAGCGGGCGAGGCGGTTGGCCCGTGCGTTCAACGCGCGGTAAGTCAACGTGGTTTCGCCGCAGACCAGGGTGGCGCAGTCCGGCAGATCGGCGGCGGTGCGTTCCACCATCGCCACGAGATCCTCCGCCGGATCCAGCGCCAGGACGGTGTCGTTCCAGCGCGTCAACTCCTCCGCCCGCGCCACCGGCGCCATCAGCGGCAGGTCGGCCAGCTCAGCCTCCGGATCGACCAGCATTCCGGCCAGCAAGGCACGGAAGCCGGCAGCCAGACGCTCGGCCGTCGCGGCGTCGAACAGGTCGGTGGCATAGTCGATCGCGCAGAGCGCCCTCGCCTCCCCCACGGCAACGTCGAGCGCCACGTCCAGTTTGGCGGTGGTCTCCGGCACCGGAAGCGGCGTCACGGTCAGGCCCGGCAGCCGCAAGGCGGCGGGGGCGTCCATCCGCAGGTTCAGCAGGGTCTGGAACAGAGGCGTCCGGCTGCCGTCGCGCACCGGATCGAACCGCTCCAGCAGGCGCTCGATGGGGACGGCGCCATCGCTCAGCGCCGCCAGCGCCTCGCCGCGCAGCCGCCGGCAGAGCGCGCGGCCGGTCAGGCCGGGCGTCAGGCGGGCACGGAAGAGCTGGGTTTCGACGAAGAAGCCGACCAGCGGTTCCAGCTCCTCGTCGTTCCGTCCGGCGTCCGGCACGCCGACGGCGAAATCATCCTGCCCGGACCAGCGGCCGAGCAGGGCCTGCCACGCCGCCAGCAGCGGGATGAAGGGTGTGCAGGCTTCCGCCCGTGCCAGGGCGCGCAGTGCGGAAACCGTCTCATCCGGCAAGGAGAACTCGACCCGCGCCCCGGCACTGCCGCGAACGCTCGGGCGCGGCCGGTCGGTCGGCAGTTCCAGGGCCGGGATGCCGGTGCCGAGCCGCCTGACGGCCCGTTCGACCGCCCGTTCGATGCGCGCCAGCGCCACCTCGCCACGCTGTGCCCGCGCATGATCGGCATATTGCAGGGTCAGCGGGGGAAGCAGCGCCGCCGGGTCGGCTTCCGGATCCGCCAGGGCGGCGACGTATGCGGTCATCAGGTCGCGCGCCAGGATCGGGTTTGACGGACCATCCGACAGGATGTGGTGCATCGCCAGCAGCAGCACGGCCCCTCCGCCGGCCCCTGGCAGCAGCGTCGCGCGGATCGGCGGGCCGGCGGACAGGTCGAATGGCCGCCGCGTCTCCTCGCGGATGCGCTCCGCCAGCGCAGCGTCGTCGGGCTGAACGGCTTCCCGCGTCAGCCGCAGGGTCGGACGGGACAGCACCACCTGTTGCGGCGCCCCGTCCCGCTCCTCGAACCGCGTCCGCAGGATGGCGTGCCTCCAGGCCAGCGCTTCCAGTGCCCGCTCCAGCGCCGCCGCGTCCAGGGCGCCGTCCAGACGGAAGGCGCGCGTCAGGTTATAGGCGGCATCCGTCGGATCCAGGCGGTGGAGCAGCCACAAACGCTCCTGCGCCAACGACAGCGGAGCAGCCTCGTTCATGCGACTAAGAGTTACTTGCATCTATCGGCCCGCCTATTCCGCCGCGAGGCTGGTGGAGGTCGCGCCCGCCGCCCGGTCGGCCAGTGCGACCCGCAGGGCGGTCCGGAAGCGGTCGGCGATCTCATCGATCTCTGCGGCGCTGACGATCAGCGGCGGCAGGAACCGCACCACCGCGCTATGGCGCCCGCCCAGCTCCAGGATCAAGCCCTGCTCCAGGCAGCGGCGCTGCAGCGACCGGGCAAGCTCGCCATCGGCCGGCCGGGCGCCCAGCCGCAGGGGCGGCCGGCGCTCGTCCACGATCTCGACACCGATCATCAGGCCCGGTCCCCGCACATCGCCCAGGCAGGGATGGTCGGCCTGGATTGCTCGCAGATGGCCGGTCAGCCGTGCGCCCATGGCGGCGGCATGCTCGTCCAGGCGGTCGGTACGGATCCGGTACAGGGTCGCCGACCCCGCCGCCATCGCCAGCTGGTTGCCGCGGAAGGTGCCGGCATGGGCGCCCGGCGCCCAGCAGTCGAGGCCGGCATCGTAGACCACCACCGACAGCGGCAGGCTGCCGCCGATCGCCTTGGACAGCACCAGGATGTCGGGCTCGATCCCGGCATGTTCGAAGGCGAACAGCCTGCCGGTGCGGCCCAGCCCGGTCTGCACCTCGTCGATGACCAGCGGGACGCCATGGGCACGGGTCAGCCGCCGAAGCCCCTGCAGCCAGCGCACCGGCGCCGGCACCACGCCGCCTTCACCCTGCACCACCTCCACCACCACGGCCGCCGGCGTCACGACGCCCGATTCCGGATCGCTCAGCAGTTGCTCGATCATCGACAGGCCGGCATCCACCCCGGCCTCGCCACCAAGCCCGAACGGGCAGCGGTAGTCGTAGGGATAGGGCAGCATGTGAGCGTCGCCGGTTCCGCCGCCCAACGGCCGCTTCGGCCCCAGATTGCCCATGATTGCCAGCGTGCCATGGGTCATGCCGTGGTAGCCGCCGGAAAAGCCGACGATGGTGCGCCGCCCGGTGGCGGTGCGGGCCAGCTTCATCGCCGCCTCGATCCCGTCCGCGCCGGTGGGACCACAGAACTGGATCCGGGCATCACGGGCGAAGGTTGGCGGCAAAGCCGCGAACAGATCCTCAACGAACCGGTCCTTGACCGGGGTGGTCAGGTCCAGCGTGTGCAGCGGCAGCCCGGTGTCCAGCGTCGCGCGCAGCGCCGCCACGATGTCCGGGTGGTTGTGCCCCAGCGCCAGCGTCCCGGCACCGGCGAGGCAGTCGATGAACAGCTGACCGGCACTGTCGCGCAGATAGATGCCGCGGCCTTCGGTCAGCACCAGCGGGATGCGCCGCGGATAGGAGCGCGCGTTCGATTCACGCGCCTCCTGACGGCGAAGCATCGGATCGTCGCCGAGGCGGATCGCCGGCTGGGCATGGAAACCGTCCAGGCCCAATGGCGCTGCGATGGTTGGCGCCGTGATGGTCGCGGTCATGGGCACATCTCCCTCATCGGGAATACGGGATCGGGCACGGCCGGTCAGGCCGCATCGCCCAGGGCGCGGCGCAGGCTGAGCGGACGCATGTCGGTCCACACCCGCTCGATGTGGGCGAGGCAGTCCTCCTTGGAGCCGCTGACGCCGATCGTGCGCCAACCGGCGGGAACCGGCTTGTGGTCGGGCCAGATCGAGTACTGTTCCTCGTCATTCACCACGACGTGAAATCGCGTGTCCGGGCTATCCCAGCTCATGCCGAAGCTCCTTCAGGTCAGGGCGCGGAAGAGATGATCGTGTTCGGAGAATGCGCGTTCGGAAGATCGCGTCATGCCTTCTTGCATAATGCGAATGATTCTCGTTTGCAAGTCGATTTGTAGTACGCTAACGTTCGTCCCGGCTGCAGGGCTCGGCGGGATTACCCGCAAGATATGTGTTGTTTATCCAACCCCTGCGCCGAAGCCGTTCCAAGCACGGCCCAGAACCCGCTGCGATTGCTGCCCCACCTGCCGGCAGGAGCAACGCTCTGCCCAACTATGCGAACGATTCTTATTCGCAGTAAAGACGTTTCTGCAGACCAGCCCGCAATTGGACGGACCGATCACCCCATGGACCAGCGCATTTTCGATCCGAGCCCGGCCGCAAACCCCGAAACTCTGGCCGTGCAGCCGCTGCTTCCCGGCGCCGACCTGCCGCTGCTGGTGACGCCGAAGGACGGCGCGCTGGACGACGGGGGGTGGCGGAATTTGCTGCCGGACATCCACGCGGTGGTGCGCGATCGGCTGCCCGTTGCCGGCGGACTGCTGTTCCGCGGCTTCGGGCTGCATGGCGACGCCCCCTTCCGCGCCTTCGCCGAGAGCTTCGGCCGGCCGCTGCTCGACTATGATTTCGGCTCCACCCCGCGCTCCGCGGTGGACAAGGGCGTCTACACCTCCACCGAATATCCGGCCCACCAGTCGATCCCGCTGCACAACGAGCAGGCCTATACCCTGCAGTGGCCGCAGACGATCTGGTTCCACTGCGTGACCGCCGCCGCCACCGGCGGGGCGACGCCGATCGCCGACAGCCGGCTGGTCGCCCGGCGCATCGATCCGGCGATCCGCGCCCGCTTCGCCGCAAAGCGCCTGATGTATGTGCGCAATTACGGGAACGGCCTCGACCTGCCCTGGCAGCGCGCCTTCAACACCGCCGATCCGGCAGAAGTCGAGCGTTTCTGCCGCGCCAACGCCATCGCCTGGGAGTGGACCGAGGACGGCGAGCTGCGCACCCGGCAGATCTGTCAGGCGGTGGCCCGGCATCCCGTGACCGGCGAGGAGGTCTGGTTCAATCAGGCCCACCTGTTCCACGTCTCCAACCTGCCGCCCGCGGTGCGCGACAGCCTGCTGGCGGTGGTGGAGGACGAGTCCGAACTTCCCCGCCATGTCTTCTACGGCGATGGCACGCCCATCGAGGACGAGGCGCTGGACCATATCCGCGCGGTGCTGGGCGACTGCACCCTCAGTTTCCCCTGGCAGGACGGGGACGTGATGATGCTCGACAACATGCTGGCGGCCCATGGGCGGGAGCCCTTCACCGGCAGGCGCAAGGTCGTGGTCGCCATGGCCGACCCGGTGCGCTCCCCCGACCTTCCCGCCGCCTGAGGACCCGGCCATGGACAGCATCACGACCGCACCCGCCCCAACTTCCGGTGCCATTCCTGCCGGCGAGGAACAGCGCGCCCTGTGGACCGCCTGGCGCCTGGCGCCGGAGGATCCGGCCTACAACATGACCTACGCGGTGGAGCTGGCGCCCGGCATCGACCCGCAGCGGCTGGCCGCCGCCTTCGCCCGGGTCATCGCCGGGCACGAGGCGCTATCGAGCCACTACCGGGAGGACGCCAATGGCCGCCTCGTCATGGAACGGGGTCCCGGATTCGTCCCCGATGTCACCGTCCACGCCACCGAGGCGATGAGCGACGCCGACCGGCTGCGCTGGCTCGAGCGCGAGGCCGACCTGCCGCTGCCGCTCGACCGCGCCGTCGCCTGCCGCGTGCGGCTGCTGGCCGAACCGGACGGGCTGGTGCACCTGCTGGTCGTCCTGCACCACATCGCCGGCGATTACCTGTCCTTCGAGATCCTGTGCGAACAGGCCTTCACCGCCTATGAGGCACCGTCCGCAGCCGGCTCCACGGCTGGAGGCCGCTACTTCGACTGGCTGGAACGGCAGCGAGCGCTGCAATCCGGTCCCGAGGCCGCACGGCTGGAGGCCTTCTGGCGCGACCGCATGACGGATGCGGCACCGCCGCCTGAACTGCCGGCTGACCGCATCGATCGTCCGGGCCCACCGAATGAGGCCAACCTACGGCTCGATGCCGCCATGACGGCGCGCGTGCGCGCGGCGGCCGACCGGGCAGGCGTCGGCGTCTTCCCGCTGCTGACCGCGGTCTTCCAGATCTTCCTGCATCGCTGGAGCGGCCAGGACCGATTTATGATCGGAACGCCGGTGTCCGGACGGCAGGGCGCCGCCGACCGCGCGATGATCGGCTACACGCTGAACGCCCTGCCCTGGCCCGCCGACCTGTCCGGCAACCCCTCCGTCGCCGACCTCGCGCGCACCGCACAGCGAACGCTGAAGGCGCTGCTGCGCCACCGCCGCCTGCCGCTCGCCCGCATCACCGCGCTGGCCGGCGGCAACGGGCCGCTGTTCCGCCATATGACCACCTATGTCCCGGTGGGCGAGCGCGCCGCCGTCAACCGCGCCGTCCGGCGGGAACTGTTCGCCCAGCAGCGTGGCGCCGCCAACGAATTGAACCTGCGCTGGATCGACGACGGCGAACGGCTGACCGGCCAATGGCGCGCCGATCCGGCGGTGTTCACACCGGAAACCTCGGCCCGCATGCGGCGCGGCTTCCTCGCCCTGCTCGACCGCGCGCTCGTCAATCCCGACGCTCCCATCGCCGCGCTGGAGGCGGTCGCGGACGACGCCGACCGTTCGCTGCGCCGGGGACCCGCCGCCGGCGCGCCGACCTCGGCCCTTGCCCTGTTCGAGGCCGCTGTCGCCCGTCATCCCCGCCGCGCGGCCGTGGAGGACGGCGACGAAACCCTGACATACGCCGACCTCGACGCTGCGGCCGGCCGGCTGTCGGTGCGGCTCGCCGACGCCGGGGTGCGGCCGGGTGACCGCGTCGGACTGTGGCTGCCGCGCGGCGCGGCGCTGGCCGTCGGCATGATCGCGGCGTGGAAGGCGGGAGCGGCCTACCTCTGCCTGGACCCGGCGCTGCCCGACGCGCGCCTTGCCTTCCTGGCGACGGACAGCGGCGCGCGCGCCGTCATCGGCCACGGCGCGGCACCGGGCTGGCTCGACGGGGCGGCGTGGCTGGAGTTCGACGGCCGGTCGGGCGGCTCAGCCCCCACTGATGTCCCGGCCAGCCCCGACCTGCCGGCCTACCTGATCTACACCTCCGGCTCCACCGGCACGCCCAAGGGGGTGGTGGTCACCCAGGGCAACCTCGCCCACTATGCCCAAGGCGTGCTGGCGGCGATGGAGTTGCCGGACGAAGCCACGCTGGCCACGCTGGCGTCGGTGACCGCCGACCTCGGCTATACCGCGTGGTTCGGGGCGCTGCTCGGCGGGCGTACTTTGCGGGTGATCGCGCCGGCGCTGGCCGACGACCCCGACGCGCTGGCCCGCCATTTCGCCGAACGGCCGGTCGACGCGCTGAAGATCGTGCCCTCGCATCTCGCCGCGCTGATGGCGGTGGCCGATCCGGCCCGGCTGTTGCCGCGCCGCTGCCTCGTCCTCGGCGGCGAGGCGCTGGAGGGCGGCTTCGTCGTCCGCCTGCGTGCGCTCGCCCCCGGCTGCCGGGTGCTGAACCATTATGGACCGACCGAGACCACCGTCGGCTGCCTGACCGCCCCCACCCCGCAAGACCCGAGCGTTCCAGTTCCCATCGGCGCTCCGCTGGCCGGCGTTCATGCCGCGGTGCTCGACCGCCACGGCGACCCGGCACCGCTTGGCGTCGTCGGCGAACTCGCCATCGGCGGCAGTGGCATCGCCGCCGGCTATCTCGGTCGGCCGGCACTGACCGCCGAGCGCTTCGTGCCCGACCCCTGGCGCAGCGGTGGCCGGCTGTACCGCACCGGCGACCGCGTGCGCCTCACCCCCGCCGGCCTCGTGGAGTTCCTTGGCCGCGCCGACGATCAGGTGAAAATCCGCGGTTTCCGCGTCGAACTGGGCGAGGTCGAATCCTGGCTGCGCCGCCAGCCCGGCGTGGCTGAGGCGGCGGTCCTCGCCCGTCCGGTGACCTCTGGCGGCGGGTCCGGCTTGCGCCTGACGGCCTTCGTCGCCCCGGCGACGCTGGACGGAGACGCCCTGCGAACCGCCATGGCCGCCGCCCTTCCGGACGCGATGGTGCCGTCTGCGCTGCATGCCCTGCCCACGCTGCCCCGCCTGCCGAACGGCAAGATCGACCGCAAGTCGCTGCCGGACGATGAATCCGCTGCCCCGCCTGCCCCCTCGGCCGGCCGCACCCTGACGGAGGCCGAGGAGACGCTCGCCGCCACCTGGGCGGAGGTGCTGGGACGCCCGTCGGTCGGGATCGAGGAGGACTTCTTCGCCATCGGCGGCGATTCGATTCTGGCGCTCCAGGTCATCGCCAAGGCCCGGCCGCAGGGTCTTGTGCTGAAACCGAAACTGTTCTTCCAGAAGCGCACCATCGCGGCCATTGCCGTCGCAATCACCGCCGCCATCTCACGGCCGCAGGCGCCGGCCGAGAGCAAGCCCGTCCCGGTGGAGCCCACCCCCTTCGCCCTCTGCGGCCTCGACGCTGACGCGGTGGCAGCGCTGCGCGCCGAGCGTCCGGGGCTGGAGGACGCCTATCCGCTGTCGTCGCTGCAGCAGGGCCTGCTGTTCCACGGCCTGATCGACCCGGCCGGCGGCGCCTACGTCAACCAGTTGGTGATCGAGGCGGATGGCCCCTTCGACGCCGACGCCTTCACCGCCTCCTGGCAGGATGCCGTCGCCGCCAACGCCATCCTGCGGACCGCCTTCCGCTGGGACGGGGTGGACCGTCCGCTGCAGTTGGTGGAGCGCACGGCCACGCTGCCCGTCGCCCGCCGCGACTGGAGCGACCTGGCCGACGACGGCCGCGAGGCGGCCCTTGCCGCCTTCCTGGCGGAGGACCGGGCGCGCGGCTTCGCGCTGGACCGGGCTCCACTGATGCGGCTTGCGCTGATCCGCTGCGGCAACGGCCGCTGGTGGCTGCTGTGGAGCCGCCATCATCTGGTGGTCGACGGCTGGTGTTCGATCCTGCTGCTGGACGAGGTGCTTGAACGCTACCGCGCCCGGCTGGCGGAGGAGTCTCCGGCTCTCCCCGCCCGTCGCCCGTTCCGCGACCACATCGCATGGCTCCAGCGCCGGGACGACCGCACCGCCGCCGGCTTCTGGCGGACCTTCCTCGCCGGCGTGGAGGGCGCCACGCCGCTGCCGATGCTGGCACCGGCGCCCGAGACCGGCAGCGCGGTTCCGTTCAGCCACTCCCTGCTGCTGGAGGTGGCGGAAACCACCCGTCTGACCGCCACGGCGCGTGGGCTGGGCGTCACCCTGAACACGCTGGTGCAGGGCGCCTGGGGCCTCGTGCTGGCCGCCCGGTCGGGGCGCGACGACGTGCTGTTCGGCGTCACCTCCTCCGGCCGGCCGGCCGAGCTGGACGGGGCGGAGCACATGCTGGGCGTCTTCATCAACACGCTGCCCCTGCGGGTGCGCGCGCCCGGCCAACGCCGCCTCGGCGATTACCTGCGCGGCATCCAGGCCGACAATGCCGCGATGCGCGAGCATGAGCACAGCGCGCTTGCCGACATCCAGGCCCAGGCCGGCGTCGGGCCGCTGTTCGACACGCTGCTGGTCTTCCAGAATCTGCCGATGCTGGAGGGGCGGCGGCGCCGCGTCGGTGCGCTCGACCTGCGCCAGCGCGACAATGTGGAGCGCACGCACTACGCCCTGACGGTGGAGGTGTTCCCCGGCGACCGGCTCGCGGTCGTCATCGACGCCGATGGCCGCCGGATCGACGCCGCCATCCTCGCCCGGATCGCCGACGGCTTCCGCGCCGCCCTGCTGTCGCTGACCCGTGGTGCCGGAACCCCGTTGGCGTCGCTGCCACGGATGAGCGAGGCCGAGGCGCGGAGCTTACGCGAATGGGCCAACGGCCCGGCCTCCTCCCGCCTGTCGCCGGACTGGGTGGAGCGGGTCGCCGCCCGCGTCGAGGCCCATCCCGACCGCATCGCCGCCCGGTGCGAAGGCGCCAGCCTGAGTTATGGCGAGCTTTGGCAGCGGTCGGAACGGCTGGCCTGCGGCCTCGATGCGGTGGGCCTCCGCCCCGACGAGCTGGTGGCCCTGCTCGTCCCCCGCGGCCTTGAGCTGCTGTGCCTGATGGTGGCGGTGCTGCGGGCCGGGGGTGCGTGGCTGCCGCTCGATCCCGCCCATCCGCCGGCCCGCTGGGCTCAGGTGATGGAGCAGGCCGGTCATCCGCTGCTGATCCGTGACGAGACGGTTCCTTGCGACCTGCCCGCCCTCACCACCGCCGATCTGCTGGCCCGCGCCGGGCAGGGCCGCCTGCCGGTGGTGCCACCCCGCGGCGACCAGCGCGCCTATGTGCTGTTCACCTCCGGCTCCACTGGGACGCCAAAGGGGGCGATGGTCACCCGCGACGGCATGCTGAACAACATGCTGGCGAAGGTCGATCCGCTGCAGCTCAGGGAACAGGACGTCATCGCCCAGACCGCCCCCTCCTGCTTCGACATCTCGGTCTGGCAGACCCTGACCGCTCCCCTCCTGGGTGCGGTGGTGGAGATCATCCCGGACAGTGTGGTGCGCGATCCCGACGCCCTGCTCGACCAGCTGGGACAGGCGGGCGTCACCCTGTTCGAGCCGGTGCCGTCGCTGATGCGTACCCTGGCGGAAGCGCGCGATGCCGACGGACGCCCACGGCCGCTGCCGGCGCTGCGCTGGGTCCTGCCGACGGGAGAGGCGCTGTCCGCCGCCGATGCCGGGGCGTGGTTCGACGCCTATCCCGCCATCCCGCTGATGAACGCCTACGGCCCGGCCGAATGCGCCGACGATGTCGCCTTCCATCCGCTGTATGCGGCACCGCCCCCCGGCTCCACCATTCCAATCGGCCGCCCGACCGCCGGTGCGGAGCTGCGCATCGTCGACGGCGACCTCGCCGCGGTCCCGATCGGAACGGTCGGCGAAATCGCGGTTGGCGGCCTCGGGGTCGGCCGCGGCTATCTGGGCGACCCGCGCCGGACCGCCCTGTCCTTCGTCCCCGACCCGGACGGCGCGAGGGGCGGCCGGCTCTACCGCACCGGCGATCTCGGCCGCTGGTCGGCGCAGGGCGTCATCGACTGGGTCGGGCGCAGCGACTTCCAGATGAAGCTGCGCGGCTTCCGCGTCGAGGCCGGCGAGGTCGAGGCCACGCTGGAACGCCATCCGGCCGTCCGCCGTGCCGTCGTCCAGATCCGCGCCGACCACCTGACCGCATGGTGGGAACCGGCAGAGCCCCATGCCGAGGTCCTTGCCGAACCCCTCGCCGCCCATGCCGCGGAAACGCTGCCGCCCTACATGGTACCGACACGCTGGATCCGGATGTCTGCTTGGCCACGCAACGCCAACGGCAAGCTCGACCGCAAGGCGTTGCCCGATGCCGAGGCCGCATCTTCCTCCACAGCGGACGAGCAACCGGTCACCGAAACCGAACGCCGTCTTGCGCAGCTTTGGCAGGAGCTGCTGCCGGGAAGCGCCGTCGGCCGCAACGCCGACTTCTTCGCCCTCGGCGGCCATTCCCTGCTCGCCGCCCGCCTGATCGCCCGGCTGCGCCGGGACGGCTGGCCCGGCCTGCCCCTGCGCACGGTGTTCGAGGCATCGGAACTCCGCGCCCTCGCCGCCCAGCTCGACGCCTTGGCCGGCGCAGGTACCGACGACACCCCGCCGCTGCGTCCGGTGGAGCGGCGGGAGGTGATGCCGCTGTCCCCTGCCCAGCAGCGCCTGTGGCTGGTCGACCGGCTGTCGGGCGGCGGCACAGCCTATCTGATGGCGGCCCGGCTGGACCTTTCCGGCGACCTCGACGCCGCGGCGCTGGAAACGGCCCTCAACGCCGTCGTCGCCCGCCACGAGATCCTGCGCACCGCCTATCCGGAGCGCGACGAGGAGCCTGCCGCCGTCGTCGCCACCGCCCTGTTGATACCGCTGCCGCTGGAGGACCTGTCCGGATTGCCGCCGGAAGAACGGGAGTCCTGCGCCCGGGCGCGGGAGGAGGAGCATGCGCGCACCCCCTTCGATCTCGCGGCCGGCCCTCTGTTGCGCGCCCGTCTCCTGCGGATGGACAAGCACCGCCACCGGCTGCTGTTCGCCATGCACCACATGATCGCCGATGGCTGGTCGGTCGGCGTCCTGTGCCGTGATCTCGCCACCGCCTACCGCGCGGCACGGGCCGGCGGGGCTCCCGACTGGCCGCCGCTGCCGGTGCAATATGCCGATTACGCGGTCTGGCAACGCAGCCTGTTGTCGGGCGAGCGGCTGGCGCGTGAAACCGCCTTCTGGCGCGACCGGCTTACCGGGGCACCGACCGCGCTTGCCCTGCCGACCGACCGGCCACGCCCGGCCATCGCCTCCACGCGCGGCGACTCCCTGCCCCTGCGCCTGGATCCGGACCTGTTGGCCCGCGTGGAGGATTGGGCGCGCCGCCGCGGCGCCACGCCCTTCATGGCGTTGCTCGCCGCCTTCAATGCCATGCTGCATCGGGAATCGGGTGCCGGCGACCTCCTGGTCGGCACCGACACCGCCGGCCGGCCGGATCGCGCCCTGGAAGGGCTGATCGGCTTCTTCGTCAATGTCGTGCCGTTGCGCTCCCGCCTGGAGCCGGGGGTCAGCTTCGACGCGCTGCTCGACCGCACCCGGCAGACGGCCCTCGACGCCTTCGAGCATGACGCCCTGCCCTTCGACCGCATCGTCGAAGCGGTCGGGGTGCCGCGCGACCGCGGGCGCAACCCGCTGGTCCAGGTCCTGTTCGTGCTGCAGAACGTGCCCGACGGGCCGCTGGAACTGCCGGACCTCGTCATCGCCGAAGCCCCGCCAGCGGAACGCCAGTCGAAGTTCGACATGGCCCTGTTCCTGGAGCCGGTGGCCGGCGGCGGCAACACCGGTGCTCCTGCCCTGGCCGCCGACTGGGTGTTCGCCAGCTCCCTGTTCGATCCCGCGACCGTGCGCCGGTTCCACGACGCCTGGGTCACGCTGCTGGAACGCGCGGTCACCGACCCGTCCCAGCCCGTCCTTCCCCCCTCCCACGCCCCTTCTGCCGGTCAGGAATTCCCACCCATGGACCAGACCCGGCGCACCAGCGCCAAGCTCTCCCGCCTCGGCGGGCCGACGGCTCCCTGCCGGCCGGCCCGGTTGCAAGCCGCCGATCCCGTCCGTCGCTCGGTCCTGACGCCGGGTTCGGACTTTCTGATCATGCTGGAGCCGGCGGCGCCCGATCTCGACCCGGTCACCTGGGCTGAGAGCAACCGCGGGCTGATCGATGATCTGCTGCTGCGCCACGGTGCCATCCTGTTCCGCGGCTTCGCCCTGCCCGACCCGCAAGCCTTCGAATGCTTCGCCGAGGCGATGGAACCGTCTGGCCTGTTCGGTTCCTACGGCGACCTGCCGAAGAAGGAGGGTGGGCGAAACACCTACCGTTCCACGCCGTACCCCGAACGGCAGATGATCCTCTATCACAATGAAAGCAGCCATCTGGACCGCTGGCCACGCAAGCAGTGGTTCTTCGCCGAGCAGGTGGCGCCGGTCGGCGGCTGCACCCCCATCGTCGACTGCCGCCGGATGCTGACGCTCCTGCCGGCCGATCTGGTGGCGATGCTGGAGACGCGCGGGCTGCTCTATGTCCGCACCTTCACGCCGCGCCTCGATGTCGATTGGCGCGACTTCTTCAAGACCGATGACCGCGCGGCGGTGGAAGCCCACTGCTCCGCCGGTGGGATCGAGCTGCGCTGGCTCGATCCCGACACGCCGCAGACCCGGACCCGCTGCCCTGCGGTGATCCGCCATCCGCTGAGCGGCGAGCGCAGCTTCTTCAACCAGATGCAGCTCCACCACCCCGCCTGCCTGGAACCGGAGGTGCGGGCCGACCTGCTGGAGATGGCGGGCATCGAGCGTTTCCCCCGCAACGTCCTGTTCGGCGACGGCGAGACGATTCCGGACGAGACCATGGCCCTGATCGGCGAGGCGTACGAGGCGTGCGCGGTGCGCTTCCAGTGGCTGCGCGGCGACGTGGTGATGGTGGACAACATGCTGACCGCCCACGCCCGCGACCCGTTCGAAGGGCCACGCCGCGTCGTGGTGGCCATGGGCGCCATCGTCGAACGCGGGGCCGTGGAAAGCGGCATCCCGGACGCCCGCACCATGGAGGTTCTGTGATGGACGAGTCGACCGCCCTGACGCCGCGCCAGCGCGACATCCTCGACGCCATCGCCAACGGCGCTCCCGACGGCTCGCCGCTGGAGGTGGTCATCGATCTGGACGGCCCGCTCGACGCCGATGGGCTGCGCCGGTCGGTGGAGCAGGCCGCCGCGACCTTCGACGCGCTGCGCACGACACTGGTGCCGGTGCCGGGCTTCCGGACCCCGCGGCAGGTCGTCGGCGCCGTGCCTGCTGTCGCCTGGACGGAGACCGACGCCGAGACGGCCACGCCGCTCGACCCCGCCACCGGCCGGGTCTTCCGCGCGCAGCTGTCGCGGCAGGGGGCTGAAAGCGCCACCCTGACGCTGGCCGTCTCGCCACCGGTCTGCGATCGCGGCGGACTGGTCCGGCTCGTCGCCGCCATCGCCGACCTCCATGCCGGCAGGACGCCCGCCGCCGGAATCGGCCTTGCCCGCTTCACCGCATGGCGGGAGGAGTTGGACGCTTCGGACGATGCGGCTCACGGACGCGCCTATTGGGCCGGCCTGGGGCTGGAATCCTTGATCGACCCACAGCTCCCCGGCCCGGCTCCGGTCATTCCGGGAGCCGGCACCGCCACCCGCAGCATCCCGCCGCAGACCGCCGCCGGGCTCGCCAGCCTCGGGCAGCCGGTCGATGCCGTGCTGCAGGCCGCGTGGTGGCTGCTGATCGCGCGCATCACCGGCGAGGAGGCGTTCCGCGGCCTGTGGGTCAACGACCCGCGCCGCGACTACGACATGCTCGCCGACGGCATCGGTGCTTTCGAGGACACGCTCCCGCTGGCATTGAGCCTGCCCGGCGACGAGACTGTCGACGGGCTGCTCGCCCGTGTCGCGTCGATGATGGACGCTCACCGCGACGCGCAGGAACAGCGCCCCGACGGCATCCTGTCGCCCGACGCAGTGGCCTTCACCCTGACGGAAGCCCCGGAAGCCATCGCTACCGGCAGCCTGCGCTGGAAGCCACGCGGCTGGCCCGCGCCGCGACCGGTCGGCACCCTCACCCTGGCGGTGACGATGGCCGGCGGCCTGCCGCTGGGCATCACCCTGCACGCCGACCTTGCCCGCATCGCATCCGCCGCCGTCGACGCGCTGGCCGACCAGTATCTCGCCGCCCTGGCTGCCCTTCCCGGCCATCGCACCAGCCGTGTCGCCGACCTGCCGCTGCTGGCGGAGCGGGACCTCCGCTGCCATGCCGCTCTCGCCGGCCCCGAACCCGCCGCCGCGCCGACCATCCCCGCCCTGCTGTCCAACCTCGCCGCCAGCCGGCCCGACGCCCCGGCGCTGCAGGACGGCGCGCGCCGGTGGAGCTATGGCGAACTCGACGAAGTGGTCGGGCGTCTGGCCCGCCATCTGCACCGCGACGGGGTCGGACCGGGGCAGCGCGTGGCGTTGGTCCTGCCCCGCTCCGCCGAACTGGTCATCGCCCTGCACGCGGTGATGCGGGCCGGCGGTGCCTATGTTCCGGTCGATCCGGACTGGCCCGAGGCGCGACGGACCGCGGTGATCGCAGCAGCAGCCCCCTGCCGGGTGCTGGAGTCCGCCGATTTGGCCGCCCTCCTGGCGCAGCCGGCGCCCGTCGCCGCGTTGCCCGTCGCCACCCCGCTGGATGCCGCCTATGTGCTGTTCACCTCCGGCTCCACCGGCACGCCGAAGGGCGTGGTGATCGGGCAGGGGCAGCTCGCATCCTATGTGGCGGCGACAGGCGCGGCGCTCGACCTCGGCACTTGCCGCCGCTTCGCCCTGACCTCCACCGTCGCCGCCGATCTCGGCAACACCACGCTGTTCGGGGTGCTGGCCGCCGCCGGATGCCTCGTGGTGGCTGACGAGGCGACCATGACCGACGGCGCCGCCTTCGCCCGCTTCATCGCCGACGAGGCCATCGATTGCGTGAAGATCGTGCCGTCCCATCTGGCGGCCCTGATCGACACGCCGGCTCCGGTGCTTCCCGGCACGCTCATTCTCGGCGGGGAGTCCACCGGCCGGCCGCTTCTGCAGGCCATCCGCGCCGCGGCCCCCCGCTGCCGCATCTTCAACCATTACGGCCCGACCGAGACGACCGTCGGCGTGATGGTCCACGCGCTGCCGCCGGCAGACCCGCTGCCGGAGCGGCTGCCGCTCGACCGCGTGCTGGCGGGAAGCCGGGTGCTGCTGCTCGACCCGGCGGGACGGCCGGTGCCGATCGGCGCCGTCGGCGAACTCGTCATCGGCGGTCCCCAGGTCGCCCGCGGCTATCTCGGCCGCCCGGACGATCCCGCCTTCCGCGCCGATCCGGAACGCGACGGAGAGCGGCTGTACCGCACCGGCGACCTTGCCCGGCTGCTGCCGGACGGCGGTCTCCAACTGGTCGGCCGCGCCGACGATCAGCTCAAGGTCCGCGGCTTCCGCGTCCAACCGGCGGAGATCGAGGCCGCCATCCTCTCCCTGCCCGGCGTCGCCCAGGCGGCGGTGAAGGTCTGGGGCGAAGGACGGCTGATCGGCTACGCCATTCCGTCCGCCGGGTCCGTCCTCGACCCGGCCGCCCTGCGGGAGGAACTGCGCCGCCGACTGCCGGACGCCATGGTCCCGGCGGAGTTGCTGCCACTCGACCGTCTGCCGCGGCTCGGCAACGGCAAGATCGACCGGGTCGCCCTGCCGGAGACGGCGCGCTCCACCGCCGGGATGGACGAGGCAGCGGCACCGCTGGAAACGCTCATCGCCGGGCTGTTCGCCGGCCTGCTGGAGCGCGACCGGGTCGGCATGGCCGAAAACCTGTTCGACCTCGGCGGTCATTCGCTGCTGGTGATCAAGCTGGTGTCGCGCCTGCGCAAGCGGCTGGGCGTGGAGGTGCCGCCGGGCATCGTCTTCGACCACCCGACCCCCGCCGGTCTCGCCCATGCGCTCCGCGCGGGAGAAACCGAACCGGGACAGCTCGACCGGGCCGCCGCCTGACGGTTCCCCCCTTTCACGACACGGACGGTTCCGGTTCATGGCCGACACGCTCGCCCCTACCCTGCACGACATCGCGCTGGGCTTCGCCCGCCTGCCGACGGAACGGCGGCGCGCCTTCCTTGACGCGCTGCGGGCACGCGGCATCGCCTTTTCCCGGCTGCCGGTGCCCCGTCGCGACGATCCGTCGGCATCTGCGCCGGCCTCCCCCGCGCAGCGCCGGCTGTGGACCTTGCACCGGCTCTATCCGGCATCGGCCGCTTACCACATGCCGGGGGTGTTCCGGCTGCGCGGTGCGCTGGATGCGGCGGCGCTGGAAGCCGCGCTGAACGCCGTCGCCGAGCGGCACGACATCCTGCGCACCGTCTACCGGGACGACGGCGACGGCCGGCTGCGGACGGTCACGCTGCCGCCCCGGCCGTTCCGTCTCGGCCGGCACGAGCTGTCCGGCCGTCCGGCCGATGCGCAAGGCCTCGCCGAACAGCTTGCCGCCGCCCCCTTCGACCTGGAGCGGGCGGAACCCTGGCGCGCCGACCTGCTGCGGATCGCGCCCGACGACCATTGGCTGGTGGTCACGCTGCATCATATCGCCGCCGACGGCGCCAGCATCGGGCTGCTGATGGCCGACGTGGCGGCGGCCTATCGCGCGGCCCGCCAAAGCCGCCTTCCCGACCTTCCCGGCCTGCCGGTCCAGTATGCCGACATCGCCGCTTGGCAGGCCGCGTGGCTCGACGCCGGCGAGGCGGACCGCCAGTCCGCCTTCTGGCGCGATGCCCTGTCCGGCGCGCCGGCCCGCCTGAACCTGCCCGGCAGCGAGAGTGGCAGCGACGAAGGCGGCGAGCAGACCGCCATCCTTTCCCCAGAGCTATCCGGCCGGCTGAAGGGGCTGGCCACCAGCGAAGGCTGCACGCCCTTCGTGGTGCTGCTGGCCACCTATGCCCTGCTGTTGGGCCGGATGAGCGGACAGGACGATCTGATCGTCGGCATCCCGGTCGCCGGCCGCCGGCAACCGGAGGCGGAGCGGCCGATCGGCTGCTTCGTCAACACCCTGCCGCTGCGCCTGCGCGTCACGCCGTCGCAGCCTTTCCGGCACTGGCTGCGCGACATCGCCCGGCTGGTAGGCGAGGCTCAGGACAACCAGGATCTTCCACTCGACGCCATCCTTGAAGCCGGCCGGCCGGAGCATGGCGCAAGCCCGGCGGTTCAGGTCATGTTCGACCACCGCCCGGATCCAACGACCTTCGACGGACTCGATGGGTTGGAGGTGGAGCCGCTGGAGCTGCCGGTCCGTACCGCCAAATTCGACATCGCCCTCGCGGGCAGCGGGCGGCCCGACGGGTCGATCCTCGTCCGCCTTGCCCATCGCGGCGCGACCGGTCCGGCGGCGCGCATCCTGCGGCGCTGGCAGCGCCTGCTGGTCCAGGTCGCCGCCGATCCCGATCGTCCGCTGCGCGCCTTCGACCCGCGCAGCGAGGAGGAGATCCGCGCGATTGCCGGCTGGTCGCGCGACCCCGGCTGGACCGGAGCGGCGCCAGATCCAGTGCCGATCCTGCTCGCCCGCCTCGCCGCCGAACGGCCGGACGCCCCCGCCGTCCTGTTCGGCGACGGCGTGCTGAGCCGGGGCGAGTTGGACCGACGCGCCAACCGCCTCGCCCACCGGCTGATCGCGCTGGGCGCCGGGCCGGAGCGGCGCATCGGCGTCTGCCTGCCCCGCTCGCCCGAACTGATCGTCGCCTTTCTGGCGGTGCTGAAGTCCGGCGGCGCCTTCGTGCCGCTCGACCCCAGCCACCCGGCCGAGCGACAGCGCGCCATCCGCGACGCCGCCGGCCTGTCGCTGCTGATCGCCGCCACCCCGTCGGACGGCGTGACGACGATCTCCCCGCAGGACGCCGCCGGGGAACCCGATCACGCCCCCGGCGTGGCGATCCACCCGCGCAGCCTCGCCTATGTCATCCACACCTCCGGCTCCACCGGGACGCCGAAAGGCGTGGCGGTGGAGCACGGCCCGCTCGCCATGCATTGCGTCGCCACCGCCGCCGTCTACGACATGGGACCGGACAGCCGGGAGCTGCATTTCCTGTCCTTCACCTTCGACGGCGCGCACGAGCGCTGGATGACCGCCCTGACGGCCGGCGGCGCCATCCTGCTGCGCGACGACAGCCTGTGGACCGCCGAGCAGACCTATGACGCCATCCGCCGCCATCGCCTGACCCATGCCGGCTTCCCACCCAAATACCTGCAGCAACTGGTATCCTGGGCCGAGCAGCAGGGCGGCGAGCCACCGCCGGTCCAGCTCTATTCCTTCGGCGGGGAGGCGATGCCCCGCGCCGGGCTGGAGCGGCTGTTCCGCAGCCTGCGGCCCCGCCATGCCATCAACGGCTATGGCCCGACCGAGACGGTGGTGACGCCGCTGGTGTGGAAGGGCGACGGCAGCAGCCTTCCCGAGTCCTCCTATGTTCCGATCGGCCGGCCGGTCGGCGACCGCAGCGCCCACATCCTCGACGATGACCTGAACCCGCTGCCGATCGGCATCACCGGCGAGCTGTGGATCGGCGGCGGCGGGCTTGCCCGCGGCTATCTCGACCGCCCGGCGGCGACGGCCGAACGCTTCCTCCCCGACCCGTTCGGCGGTCCCGGCGCCCGCCTCTACCGCACCGGCGACCTCGCCCGCTGGCGCGAGGACGGAACCGTCGAGTTCCTCGGCCGGCGCGACCATCAGGTCAAGCTGCGCGGCTTCCGCATCGAACTGGGCGAGATCGAGGCCCATCTCGCCGCCGAACCCGGCGTGCGCGAGGCGGTGGTGATCGCCCAGGAAACCGACGGCGTCACCCGGCTCATCGGCTATCTGGTGCCGGCCGCCGGCCACCGTCCCGACCCGGCGGCGGTGACCGCGGCGCTGGCCGGGCGCCTGCCCGCCCATATGGTGCCGGCGCGGCTGATGGTGCTGGACGCGATCCCGGTCACGCCGACCGGCAAGCTCGACCGCGTCGCACTGCCGGCGCCGCGCTGGGAATCGGACGCGCAGGCCGCCCCGTCAACCGCGGTCGAGGAACTGCTGGCCCGGCTGTGGCGGGACGCGCTGAACGCCGAACGGGTCGGCGTCACCGACAATTTCTTCGAGATCGGCGGCGATTCCATCATCGCCCTGCAGATCGTCGCCCGCGCCCGCGCCGCCGGCCTGCGCATCACGCCCAAGCAGCTGCTGGAACGCCAGACCATCGCCGCCCTGGCCGTGGTGGCGGAGGAAGCGGCGCCGACCGTGGCTGTCGCCGAGCCTCCCGCCGGCCCCTCGCCGCTGGCGCCGATCCAGTCCTGGTTCTTCGACCAGCCGATCCCCAACCGCAACCGCTGGAACCAGTCGGTCCTGCTCGCCGCGACGACGCCGGTCGACCCCGGCCGGCTGGCGGCGGCTCTCGCCATGGTTGCCGGCCGGCATGCCGCCCTGCGCCTGCGCTTCAGCCAGGAGCAGGATGGCGGCTGGACGCAGACCCATGCCGACGGGCCGGCCACCATCCCGCTGGAGCAGGCGACGGCCGACGACGATGCCGCCGTCACGCGGCTGTGCGACGAATTGCAGGGCGACCTCGACCTCGCGCGGGGGCCGCTGATGCGGGCGCTGCTGATCCGCAAGGCCGACGGCCGGCAGAGGCTGTTCCTGGTCGCCCATCATCTGGTGGTGGACGGCGTTTCCTGGCGCATCCTGCTGGAGGAGCTGGCGGCGGCCCTGCAGGGTCCCTGCCTGCTGGACCGGCTGCCCGCCGCCGGCACGCCCTTCGCCCTGTGGACGCGGCGGCTGGCCGACGCGGTGCCCGACTTCCTCGACCAATTGGACCACTGGCGTGCCGCGCTTGACACGCCGGCCTTGCCGATCATCGGCCCGCTTTCGCTCAACACGCGGCGGCATGCCGTCACCCACAGCCTGCGGCTCGACCGCAAGGAGACCCGCCGGCTGCTGACCGATGCGTCTGCCGCCTATCGCACCCGCATCGACACCCTTCTTCTCACCGCCGTCGCCCTTGCGGCCACCCGCCGCTTCGGACGCGACGCCCTGACCGTCCATGTCGAAGGGCACGGGCGCGACGCACTGTTCCCGGACATCGACATCGGCCGGACCGTCGGCTGGTTCACCAGCGTCTATCCCGTCCGTCTTGCACCGCCCGCCTCGTGCGACAGCGCCATCCGCCACGTCAAGGAGGCGCTGCGCGCGGTGCCCGATGGCGGCATCGGCTTCAACCTGCTGCGCCATCTGGGACCGCCGGAGGCCCGCGCCGCCCTGTCCGGCATGCCGACGGCCATCTCCTTCAACTATCTGGGCCAGTTCGATGCCGCGGACGACGCTCCCTGGCGTCCGGCCCTCGAGGAGTGCGGCGCCGGTACCGATCCCGATGCACCGCTGGGCGCCATGATCTCCATCGACGGGCAGGTGATGGCCGGCGAACTGGTCCTGCACGCCCGTGCCAGCCGCGCCCTCTTCCCCGACGGAATGATCGCCGGCCTGATGGACGATGTCCGGGCCACATTGGCGGAGCTGACTGCCCATTGCGCCGGCGTCAAGGCGGGTCAGGCGACCCCGTCCGATTTCCCGCTCGTCCCGCTGAGCCAAGCGCAGATCGATGCCCTGCCGGTGCCCGCCCCCGCCATCGCCGACATCCTGCCGCTGACCCCGATGCAGTCGGCGATGTTGCATCACGGCCTCGCCAACCCGCGGTCCCAGGCCTACACCGTCCAGGTCTGGGCGGCCATCGACGGGCTGGACGTCGATCGGCTGGCGGCGGTGTGGGGCACGGTGATCGCCCGTCACGACGTGCTGCGCGGCGCCCTGGTGCGCGACGGCGTCGACAAGCCGGTCATGGTCGTGCGCAAGACCGCGGAGCTGCCCTTCACCCTGCTCGACTGGCGCGGCGAACCCGATCATGACGCATCCTGGCAGCGCCTGAGCGACGACGAGTACGGCCGCGGCTTCGATTTCGCCGAGGCGCCCCTGATGCGGGTCGCGCTGGCGCGCACCGGCCCCTCCACCCACCGCTTCCTGTGGACCTGGCACCACGCGCTGCTCGACGGCTGGAGCATGTCGCGCCTGCTGGGCGAGATCCTGCGGCTTTACGATGGGGAGCCGGTGCCCCCGCCGGCAGTGCGTGTCCGCGATCTGGTCGCCTGGACTCAGGCGCGCAGCCGGGCGCAGGATCGCGCCGCCGCGCACGCCCATTGGCGGTCCTGTCTCGCCGCCCTGCCGGCTCCCACCCGCCTGACCGCCATCCTGCCGCCCCCGGATGAACCCGGGCCGGACGGGGCCGAGGAGCGCATCATCGACGAGGCGGCTGTGCAGCAGCTCCAGCGCTTCGCCAGCGCCCGGAAGGTAACGCTGAACACGCTGATCCAGGCCGGTTGGCTGCGGCTTCTGGCCCGGCTGTGCGGACAGAACACGGTCGGCTTCGGCGCCGTCATGTCCGGCCGGTCCGCCGAGATGCCGGGGATCGACCAGGTGACCGGCCTGCTGGTGGGCGTCCTGCCGCTGGTCCACGAGGTGGTCGAGGCCGGCACCCACGAAGATGACCGTGAAGACGACTGGCTGCGCGGGCTGCTGGCCGCCAACATCGCCGCCTGCCAACACGAGCATGCGCCGCCGCCAGCCCTTCAATGCTGGACCGACCCGGCCTCCGCCCCCTTCGACAGCATCATGATTTTCGAGAATTATCCGGTTGACGCCGCCCTGCGGCAAAGCGAACGCGCAACCCTGTCCTTCCGCGAGGTCGGCAACCGCGGGCGGATGAGCTATCCGCTGACCCTGGTGGTGGTGCCACGTGACACGCTGGTCCTGCGGCTGGAATATGCCGGCGCCCTGTTCCGCCCCCAGGATTCGGCGGCATTGGTCGACGGGTTGGTCCGCGAGGTGCAGGCTTTGGCTCTTTCGGATGACGCTCCATGCCTGGGATGACAGCGCAGGTAGCCAGTTGGGCGGAAGCCGTTTCCTGCGAAATGGCAGCCCATGGGCCTTGACGTAATAACAAGCGTCATTACATAATGCGTTGACTGTGAGGAGGCGTCCGTGCACACCACAAAGCTCACCAGGATCGGCAACTCAACGGGTCTCACGCTGCCGCGGGAGGTTCTGGCGGCGGCTGGCCTCGACCGTGGCGATGAGGTGGCCGTCGAAGTGCGCGACGGGCGGATCGAAATTGCCAAGGCTGACGATACCTACAACCATGCCATGGATGTAGGCCGACGCTTTGCCGCGCGCTACCGCCGCACCATGGACATTCTGTCCAAGTAATCTCCATGGACGAACCCACCATCCAGGGCCGTCCTTACGTCAACCCGCCGCTCCAGGTGGTGCTCGATCTGCATGGCGAGCTTCTGACTGAGCATGGCGGAGCACCCGGCATCCGCGATCTGGGAGCACTGGAGGCCTCGTTGGCACGGCCGTTCCAGCTCATGGCCTATGGTGACGGGCGGTTGACCATCTTCGACCTCGCCGCCGCGGTCTGCGCCAGCGTCTGCCGCAATCATCCATTCGTGGACGGCAACAAGCGTGCCGCGTTCATCACTCTCGGCCTCGTACTCGGTCTCAATGGGTTCGAACTGGATGCCTCAGAACGTGAGGCTGCCGACATCATTCTTGCACTTGCCGCCGGCACGATGACCGAGGATTCGTTTCGTAACTGGGTGGCCGACCATGCCTACGACATCGGAACGCCGGATTTTTAAACCACCGCCAATCCGAGGCGGCGGCCGACAGCAGCGCCTCGGCCCCTTCCACGACGTCCGGGATGTATTGGCAGCCCAGCCCGGTTCCCTTGCGGAAGGCCCTGGAACGCGCTAAGTAATACTTAGCATCGCACTGGTATTACCGAGGCGGCCATGGCCACGACGCTCACCACCAAAGGGCAAGTCACCATTCCCAAGCCCATCCGCGATCGTCTGGGTCTCGGTCCCGGCAGTGCCGTGGAATTTGAGATCGCGGAGGACGGGCGCGTCATTCTGAGACCGGCGGACCGAACGCTTCCGGCAAAGAGCCGGTTCGAGCGCCTGCGGGGCCGCGCCACCGCGGGCCTGAGCACTGACCAGATCATGGCGTTGACGCGTGGCGAGGACTGACCGCCGATGACCTTGGTCGACACCAATGTCCTGCTCGATCTCGTGACGAACGATCCGGTTTGGGCGGACTGGTCCATCCGGCAATTGGACGATGCCGCCGTCAAGGGACCGCTGATCATCAACGACGTGGTCTATGCCGAACTGTCGGTGGGTTTTGACCGGATCGAAGACCTTGACGATCTGCTCGACGAGGCCGGGATCGCCATGGAAGAGCTCCCGCGCGAAGCCTTGTTCCTGGCCGGCAAGGCGTATCGCCGCTATCGCACCGCGGGCGGCGCCCGTTCGGGCGTGCTGCCGGATTTCTTCATCGGCGCCCATGCCGCCGTGCTCGGGCTGCCGCTGCTGACCCGCGATGCCAAACGCTACCGTTCGTATTTCCCGTCGGTCGTTCTCATGGCGCCGGAAGCGCAGTAGAACCGGCGGCCGACAGCAGCGCCTCGGTCTCGATGCCTTCGGCGACGACCTCCAGCCCGATGCGATGGGCCAGTTCGACGATGCCGCGCAGCAGCGATTCCTGCCTGGGATCGGTGGCGAGCGCGCTGATGAAGCTCTTGTCGATCTTCAGCACGTCGAAGGGCAAGCGGCTGAGCTGCGACAGCGAGGAATAGCCGGTGCCGAAATCCTCCGTTGTTCGGTGCCCCTCGGGCCGGCCTGGAGGGCGAGACCGGCGTCAGGATCGTCTCCTTCGAGTTCGAGGACAGCGATGAGATGATTTCATCTGCGGCTCCGACACTGCCGAATTGGCCAAGGATAGAAGCCTCGAAATTGAAAACAGCATCCATCATGGCGACTTGATCCAGAATTAAGGCTCATCTCTAGTAGTCTTTCAGCAGCCTGTTAGAAGCGAGACAATGTTAACTGGATTATGAGAGTTATAAGGATCGTAAGACAGTTGGACGGGTGTGGCGCTGCCAATCCGTACCAAGTCCGAGGTGTCAGTGTTGAAGGAGAATACCACTTGGTTCTGCTGACTGTCCGTAGCATTGAAGAAGAGTGTTTTACCAACCGTGCCCAGGGCGCTGGGAGCAGTCCAAGCGTCATCGTCAGTGACGTCTTTGACCATCCTGGTTCCATTGGCGGTACCGTCGCTCATCCACAGATCATAGCCGTGGGTGCCGTCATTTGCGGTGAAGAAGACTTGGTCACCGACAGCAGTGAGATTGGAAATCTGGGCGCCAAGTTCGCCGGGACGTAGCTCCTCGACCAGACGTATGCCCGTCTCCGTCCCGTCTGAAGCCCACAGCTCCATCCCGTGCACCCCATCGTACCCTTGGAAGAACAGCGTGTTGCCGGCCGCAGTCAGATCGGTGGGGTTGGCGCCCATCATGGAGGTAAACTCCTTCACTCTCCGCGTGCCAGCCGTCGTTCCATCGGACGTCCACAGCTCGAATCCGGCGTTGAAGTACAGCCGGTTTCCCATGGGCTCCAAATCGATGGAAATGCCCACACGCGGTTCTTCGGTAATGCCACCCTTCAGCTTAACGGTCCCAGCCACAGTGCCATCGGTCCTCCACAGATCCGTGTCATTGCCCACGCCATCTCGTGCGGTCAGAAAAAGGAAATCGCCGACAGCGGTCAAATGGTCCGGTGCCTGATTATAGGGCGCCATCGAATCAACGCTTCCCGGTATGAAGTCCTTAACCAGGGTCGTTCCATCAGTCGTTCCGTTGCTCTTCCAGAGCGCTGCCCCGTGCGTTCCGTCCTTTGCCGCGAAATAAAGCGTATTGCCAACCGAAGCAAATGTGCCGGGAGCGGACGACGAGGAACCTGCCCATATGTCTGACACCATCATGGTGCCCGACGCCGTACCATCACTCCTCCAAAGCTCGTTTCCGTGAATGCCATCGTCCGCCGCAAAGTAGAGCGTGTCGCCAACGCGGGTCAGTTGGCCGGGCGGCGACATTGAATTGTCAGGCTGGATGTCCTTGACGAGCGTCGTTCCGGCCGCCGTTCCGTTGCTCTTCCACAACTCCGCTCCATGCACGCCATCGTTGGCGGTGAAGTAGGCCGTGCCATTCACGGCTGTCAGATTGGAAGGTGTGGAGGAGGCCATCCCCGGCGCGATATCCTTGATCAGATGCGCAGAGGCGCCATTCGTGCTCCAAAGTTCGCCGCCGTGCGCCTCATCGGTGCCTGCGAACAGCGCGGCGCCCCCACCCGACGGCTTGTCGCGGAAGACGCCAGCCCAGTCGTTCCGGGCGGCTCTCCGCTCCCAATTCGCCCCGGCGAAGACATATTGGCTGCCCAGAGACATCTGTGGCGCGCCGATGGATACGCCTGTGACGTGCAGGGCGGAACCGTCGCGGAAGGAAAAGTCGGCCTGCCAATATTCCTGCCCAGGCGTCATATAGGGCTGGCTGGTGAGCCTCACTGGACCGGACAGGTCCTGGCTGCGGTAGCCACTGAAGACGAGCTGGTCGTTTTGCTGATTGAACATTTCCAGCCGGTCATTCCCGAAGCCGGACGCACCCTTCTGGAAAAGGAAAACGTCGCCTTGATCACTGAATGGAGGGTTGCGGAGGGTACCGTCAAGGATGGTGTCATCACCCGGGCCGGCTATGAAGACGTCATGGCCCAGATCACCTCCCTCCCCCATGTAGAAGGAGTAGAGATTGTCGCCGCCGTTCCCGCCGTAGAGCACATCGTCGCCATAGCTGCCGACAACAAAATCAACACCGTTCCCGCCTCGAACTGTGTCATCCCCGACGCCGCCGAACAGCGAACCCTGGCCGTTCATGCCGTAAATGAGGTCGTTTCCGGTCCCGCCGTCCACCCGGTCGTTGCCGTCGCCAGCCCAAACTGTGTCGTTGCCACCCCAGCCGTCGATGGTGTCATTGCCGGCCAGACCATACAATCTATTGTTGCCGCTGTTGCCGGCCAGAAGGTTGTTCAGCCCGTTGCCCGTTGCACTTCCGTTGGCCCAAGCCCCAACCTCTTGCAAGGTCGCATTCTCCAAGTTCGGCCCGAGCTGCCAGGAGAATTTGGCCCGCACAGTGTCGATGCCCTGATTGGCGTATTCGACGACTGTGTCTTCCGGCCCGTTCACCCAGAAGGTATCATTTCCGAGCGCGCCAGCCAGACGGTCGGGAGCGGCGTCGTCACCGGCGTAAAGCACATCGTCGCCCGAACCCCCATCCATGGTGTCGGCACCGTCGCCACCGTCCAGCGTATCATTGCCGCCCTCACCGTACAGAAGATCTCTGCCGGCGTGTGCATAGATCAGATCGCTTCCCGAAGCCGCAAAGACGGTGTCATTGCCTGCCTTGGTCGAAAAGATGTCATTGCCATCTGTACCGCGAAAAAAGTTGTTGGAATCGTTTCCTCCGAAGTACGCCATCTTTCAACCCTCCTCTTGCTGATACGCGTGGCATATTATTTTTATGGAAATGCGCAGCAAATAAGGGTGGTGCCTTGACCGGTGAGCACTGTTTGACTTGCGGATAAACCCTTCAGACTCTCTCAGATGATAATGAGGTCACTGCTACCCAACCGCTGTTGGCCGAAGCCGCTGATCGTCAAGACAGGAACGTCTTGGCCCCTCTGCCGCACCGAGAGCAGAAGATCCTCCCCGACCGAGGACTGGAGAATGTCAGCAGGGCTCAACCCCAGACCACCGAAGCCGATAATGTCAGAGCCGGGCGTGAAGTCAGTCAGCGTGTTCGGACTGTCCGGCAAGGCGGCCGCCGTCACCCAAAACAGGTCGTCGCCCGCTCCTCCCGTCATGGTGCTGCCGCCCGACCCGGCGAACAGCTCGTCCGCACCATCGCCGCCAAAAAGCAAATCCGACTCACCAGCAAGTAGGACGTCGCCATCGGGACCGCCGTACAGCCGGTTTCTACCGCCACCAGCCACGGCATTGAGAACATCCGCTCCACTCTCCCCAAACAGTTGGTCATGCGATCCGGCCAGCAGTTCATCGTTGCCAACTCCTCCGAACAGCCGGTTCGAGCCGGGCGACTGGGAGGAGTCGACAAGGTCGTTCCCAGCACCGCCGAGCACCGTAATGGACCCGTCGAACAAATTGATGACGTCGTCCCCCGCCGTTCCAAATACCCGATCCGTTCGGCCCTGATTGAGGGCCTCGACATTCAGGACATAGCGCCCCACACCGAAGCCGGCAGAACCGCTGCCCTCAATGTTTGGATCGTAGTTGGAGTTCGCGAAACCACTGACGCCGACGATGTAGGTTCCCTGTTCCGGCGCAGTAAATGTAATTCGCGAGTCCAGCCCATCTGAATCGTCGTTGTAGGCGAGTTGATTGCCTTGATCGTCGAATATGCGCAGGATCGTGTCCAGATTGGACACTCCGGCATTGACCGCATCCGTATCGATCATGACCTGCTGTCCCGGTGCAAGCCGGAACTTCACCAAGTCAACCTCATTGGGCCTGCTCTCCACGCCAGCATTGTCGCCAAGGAAACCCTTCAACGAGAGTTTTCTTTCCTGTCGGAGTTCGGCAGTAAAGTCCCCCGCCTGCTGGATTGTATCATTGGGTTCCATGACATCGACTGTCTGGGACGGAATCAAGGCCGGGCGCAGAGTAGGATCCCCCTGCATGGTCATCCCGTAGAACCAGTCGACTTTCCAATCATCCGATGGGGCGTCAGTTGGCGCGAGGTTCGCGTTGAACCAGTCTTTGAATGCCTGCCCCATATTGGCAAGACTGCTTTGGGGAGAATAGAAATCCGCAAAATTCAGCATGCCGCCGGTCTTGGTACTGCCAACGGCATTGACGACATTGCCCTGCCCAAACACGTAGGCGCCGATCAGGTTGTCTGCCGTCGTATAGTCGGCACTGGAACAATTAAACATATTCAGGAAGCCAAAGCGTTTATCGATTTGAGCAACCTCTTGGCTTGTCAAAATCCCGCCGTCGACACCACTCACCGAATGGCCTGCTGACCAGCTGTGGATCTGCTCGATCACAGTTTCGGCATTCTCACCGAGCGCCTGAATATAACGGGGCAGCGTTGTCTCGCTGGGGTTCCGGATGTCTGTGACCTGACTATAAAGCGATGCCAAGCTTTGCAGGTCTCCGACATAGGGAGACCAGTCGTCATCGGCAAACCAGATCGCACGATCCTCATACTGAAGAGCGCCCGTGCGGACGTTGTGGACCTTCTGGAAGTACGAATTGATGAGGTCTGCCTCGCTTCCGGCAATGATTCCCTGAAGGTTATCCGCCGACAGCCGTGACACGTAGATCTCGCAATCGACATCGCCGGTGTGGCTGTCCAGCCCCTGCTCGTTCAAAATATAGGTGCCGTCGAGGTCCATGAAGTACAAGTCGTGGGGATAGGTTGATTGGGACGCTCCACCCCAATTGTCCTCGCTGGTGAAATCGACATGGGGAATGTTGCCGACAAACAAAGCGCCTTCCAGCCCGGACTGCTCCCATTGCGTATGCAACTCGTCACGTAGTTCCATAGCGGAACCGTTCCAAGGCCGGATAGAGACGTCATAGCCCTCGGCAGCTAGGTCCGCCGCGTAGACGTCCAGTGATCCCGCGATCTGTGGCATCAAGGAGGCTTCGACAAAAACGTCAAAGGTACCGGTGGCCAAAGCCACTGAAGGTGCTTGGCGGCTTTCCGCATCGGACAGGTTCCCATTGAGAATGCCGGCATTAACGAGGCTCTCCAGCGAATTGGGCCCGTTGCCCTTGATCGACTGAATGGAGCGGTCAATGGAAGCCTTATCGTAAAGCTCGCACTCTTGTGCTCCAGCCATTGTTTCTTCTCCGCTTGTGATACTCTGTACTGTCCAGCATAATCTTGGCATCCCACGATATGCTGCACCTGCCGGGCAACGAGTCCACCATCTGAACGGTCCCGCAATCTGCGGCCCCCAGGTCTTCACGTCGTTTGAGAGATGATTTGCCTTACAATCTTATAGCACGCATGGTGAGGATTGCGGGGCTAGGCAATGGGAGATGAGAGTTATCGGAGGGAGGTTTCGCGTATTGAAGTTGTGCATGTACTATTTTTCTCTCTGGTATTGACGAATACTACATATGGGTCGCGTCCGAAGCCATTCCCTGTACAGGTGTGACAAGATACCGCCCTTTTGTAAGACGACATGTCTCCTTCGAGAGCTGGAAGTGAATTTTTGCGAGCAAATCGGTGCCGTCGGAGGAGAGCGCGATAGGTATTCGCTGAACAACGCCAAGGATAAGCTGAACCGGGTCAGGCATCCGTACCGGGCGTTCCTTTAGCCGGGAAAATTCATGAGGTTTGGCGGAGCCTTGTTGCAGCGAGGTGAATTCGGCCGCAGGAACCCCTTTCCCGGCACTTTGGTGCAGAACTCGGCCTGCAGACGGATTTCGCCCAGAGACGATGGAGATCAGGCGACCTTCCCGGTGGTTGGCATGCCGAGTTTGGTCATGGGATTGATGACGGCGCAGGCGACCTTGGCTTCGGCATTTTGTGCGGGCAGAGTTCAGGCGCGCAGGCTGCGTCCGATTGGCACCTTGTACCGAAGCATCGCCAACTCGACCAACGATCTCCTGCCGTCTTGGACGGCTCGCTGCCAGCCCAGCCGACCACGCTCCTTGATCGTCTGGATGTGGCGGTCGCGCTGGGTGGGGGCGCTCTCGGCGGTGTCGCTCACCACCGCGGTCGCGCGCGGCGGGATGATCACCTCGGCGTCCGGCGCACGCTCGGCGACAGCGCGATAGACGGGCTCGCCGTCGTAGGCGCCGTCCGCCAGCACCGCGCCGATCGGGCGCTTGATCTGGTCGAGCAGTGGGCCGACCAGCGAGGCGTCTCCCTCTTCGTTGGACGTCGACGCCGAGGCCAGGATCTCGCCGGTGGCGGGATCGACGGCCAGGTGCAGGTTGCGCCAGCATCGGTGCGCTGTGCCGCCGCGCTTTTCCAGGTGCCACTCGCCCCGGCCGAACACCTTCAGCCCGGTGGAATCGATGACCACGGTGACCGGCCCGTCCGTCCTGGCCAGCACCGGCGCGACGGCCAGACCGGTGCTGCGCCGGGAAAACGTCGAATGATCGGGAACCGGGAGGTCCAGGCCAAGCAGGCGCATGAACGAGCCCAGCAAACCCTCGGACTGGCGCCACGGCCGACCGAACGCCAGCCGCAGCACCAGCCAGGTCTCAATGGCGATATCGGAGTAACGCGCTGGCCGGCCGCCTCGGCCCGTGGTGGGCGGCGTCCGCGCGGCGATCGCCTCCGGCGTCACCCAGATCGTCAGATCTCCCCGCCGGCGCCGCGCCGCATCGTAGGCCGCCCGGTGGTGTTGTCAAGTTGCTGGCGGGGAGTGGAATTGCGGTCAGCTGACCTGCATTCGCCTCCCATGTCAGCTGACCTCGGCAGCGCCGGTGGCCTCGCGCCATGTGGTGAAGGCGCGGGTACGGGCGGCGCGGTACTCGGAAGTGGGGATGAGGTGGCGGCGCAGTTGAAAATGGGTGTGGATCGGGCCGTGGGTGGAAAGAAGCCGGGTCTCCCAGTCGCGCACCGCCTCATGGGAGAAGACCAAGCCACGCAGGAGCAGGATTTAGGCGAGATCGCGCAGGCTCAGCTTGAATCAAAGCCGCCACAGCACGATTAGGAAACGACGTTGGAGGGCAGCTGCAGAGGTTCAGCATCGAGCTGGTACGCTCGTTGAAACCGCGCCCAGACTCCCGGCAGCGGAAACGGCGGTAGCGGTGGGCCGTCCAATCCGAACGCTCTGTCGTCGCGGTTGAAGAGCAGTGTGGGCAGCGCATCGGTCACCAACGGAGAGATGATCTTCTACGTCAGCCCCGCGCCGTCAAACAAGTTGGCGCGAAGGCTGACAGAACCCTCAAAAACATCCACTGCGAACATCTTCGTCAACGGGCGCGCGCGACAGCCGAGTTCATAGTCGCAGCCTCCCGAATGAGATCTTGTAAAGCTCTTTCATCAAAATCATCTCCTTCCATGAGATCGACCGCACGCCTTACCCCCGTGAAACTAGCGTTGAAGAGCCTGTGCTTATCCTGGAGCATGCTTCCTTTGGGGAATGTAAGCTTGACCTTGTCTTTGTATGTCTCACCCGTGCAGATGATGCCGGCATGCGACCATGTGGGCACACCGAGGGGGTTAGTCGGCTTGCGCCACTTCACATCCTCAACGACGTCCGGGACGGCGTCCCTAATCAGCTGACGGATGCGGGTGAGGAGTGCCCCACGCCAATCGGGAAGGCTGGCGATCTTTGCGTCGATGGCTTCTGACATTTTGGTCATCCTTACGGTTGAGGCGGACGTGGTTTGCACCAAGTGCGGTCCTGGTGCCGCGCCAGCATACAGTAGCCGATGACGCTTGAGCCGATGTGGTGGACGGCCCTTCCATTTTCCTGAAACGATGGCAAGCTAAAGCCTCAGGCGGAAATACCAAGCAGAACAAGGCGGTTGACGTTGTAGACGACGCCTCTGAGCAACGCCTGAGATCGTTGCGTGAGGTCTGTGCGGGCAGATAGAGCCTCGCCCCACCTCCGCTTTGCGACGGACATGACGGTTTCCACCAGCCACCTCAGCGCGTACCAGTTCACCATGTCGGTCGAGGATCAGCTCTGGCAGCAGCATGGTCACCAGTCGTCCGACAGCTTTTACAAGTCGATCCCATTCATCCACCCGAACAGCCCGCGGCATAGGATCGGGATGGCCGCGGACAGACTGCGCTGTCCAGGGCTGGGCCAGCGTGAAGGTTTTTGAGGACGACGTTCGATTCTTGAAGTTTTCGCAGGATCGTGAAGATTTCCGCAGGCGGCCGGCCGGTCGCGAAGCCTTTTGCGATCCCAGGAACCCAGCATGCCAGACACCTTGCGCGAAGGTGAGCGAGCCGAACGGGACCTTTGCCCGGCGCGCCTGGTTCTTCCACGAGTGGCTCACCGGCGTGCAGTTCGATCTCCCCGATGCCGGCGCCGTCGCGCTATACGCCCGCGCTGCTGCCGGACAAGCACATCGTGCTACCGGGCGGGCCTTCGCGGCGCCACCGCGTCACCGACAACCTACTCGGCACCCCCTCCCTCTGCCCGGTGATCCGCCGGACGCCGCAGATCGAGGCGCTGCTCCGGTCGGGCATCCGGGAGGAAGCCGCAGTTCTGGTCCGCGGCTGCGACCCACAGATCCTGGCCCGCGCGATCAACTATCTCTACACCAAGGAAACCAAGGAGACCTTCGCCGTCGAGGGTTAAACCGCAAGTGGCAAAAAGTCATAGCTCTTCATCTAAGTATTGCGGATGGTCCGCAACTTCGATCCGGCCAGCGAGAGGGACCAGACCCGGTTGCAAAACGTCATCGTCGATCACCGCTATGCGGCGGCCGGGTGACGCGATTTCCAGAACTTCGTCGGCGAATCCTCGACGGAGCACCGGGAGATCATCCACTTCATCTGCCCCAAGCCTGAAGACGTGCGCTCCCTCATGGCAGGCTTTGCGGGGCTGGTCGCGCGGCTGAAGGGGGCTGAGATCGACCCCGTCCTGGCCGCCGCCGCGATCGCCTTTGCCTTCGTGTTCACCCACCCGTTTGAAGACGGTAACGGACGCATCCACCGCTACCTGATCCACCACACGCTGGACGAAGCCGGCTTCACCCCGCCAGGCATCCTGTTCCCAGTCTCGGCGGCCATCGTGCGCAACCAAGCGGCCTACAACGCGTCGCTAGAGCGATTCTCACGTGCGATCACACGCACATCGACTGGGAGTGGGGGGCCAGCGCATCCGAGGACGGTCCGGCCATCGTCGCCCAGAACCGGACCGACCACCTCTACCGCTACTTCGATGCCACGCCGCAGGCCGAGTATCTGTACGGCTGTGTCATCGATACCGTGCGGCGCGACCTCAAGGAGGAGGTCCTCTTCGTCGAGGTCTTCGACCGCGCGATGCAGGGGGTGATGGACCGTATCGACATGCCGAACCGGAAGGCGGCGCAACTGGTGCGGCTGGTGATGCAGAACAACCGGATTGGCAAGGAGAAGAGGCTCAAGCTCTTCTCAGAGCTGTCGGATGCGGAGATTGATGATCTGGAGCGGATCGTGCGCGTCGCCAGCGCCCTGCCCTCCGACAAGGACGACGCCTGAACGCCCATCAAGCCGCCGGTCTGGAGCTGGAGTCCGGACGTCCGAGGTCGAGCATCTGGTTCGGTTCCGTTGCAATGTTTGACGGTCGGCGCGGAGAGTCGTGGCGTCGGCGTCGTCAGGCGGCCACACCGAACAGACGGGCGATGAAGGTCGTCTCGGCGGCCATGTTGCTGGTGGGAATGGCGGCGACATGCCCCTTGCGCACCATCGCCAGGACGCCGGTCCACACGTCTACCGGAGAGCAGAAGGTAGTCAAGCGGACTGCGACATAATGTCTATATTGCACCGATGATTATCTCGTCCAGACTAACCTCGGAACTGACGACTTACTGAATAATAACAAGTTTTTCCGCAAACCCTTCACCAAAAAAACTGGCTTTTTAACAGGAGATCTAAAGGTGATCAAGATTTTCTCCAGTCTTCTTTCTTTTGATCGCATGATCGCAATTCCAGTTATTAAGGTTCTCTACTGGATTGGCCTGATTGGAGGCGCCGTTGGGGGCGTTGTTTCGGCTATCGGTGGACTCGGCATGATGCGTTGGGATGCGGCGGCAGGAGTTGGCACCTTCATCGTCACCTTGGCCGGAACCGCTTTCGGTTTGCTGATGTGGCGCGTTGCCTGCGAAGGCATGATCGTCGTTTTCGGTATTCACGAACGGCTGGGCCACGTGAAGGACGCGCTGAGCCGGCAGGCGTCTGCGTAAAATGGCAATGCCTAGAGCGGTTTGACAGGCATCTGAATCGAGGGATTCCCACAAACGTCAGCCGGTCGCGGGTGATACCCTGCTTGCGTACCGTCTGGCGGATCAGCCGCTCGGGCCAGTGCCGCGCTTTCCCGGTAGGCCACTATCCAGCCCACCACGGCGCGGCTGTAGATGTCGAGGATGACGTATAGGCACAGCCAGGTGCCCTTGACCGGCCCCTTCAGCTTTGTGATGTCCCAGCTCCACACTTGGTTGGGGCCGGTGGCAAGCAGTTCGGGCTTGGCATAGGCCGGGTGCCGGCACTGTTGGCGACCCTCGCGCACTTCATCATCGTTGGCGGCGAGCAGGCGGTACATGGTGCGCACCGAGCACAGATACTGCCCTTCATCAAGCAGCGTGGCGTAGACCTGGGCCGGGGCGGCATCGACGAAGCGTTCGCCATGCAGCAAGTCAAGCACGCGATCCCGCTCACCGCCGCTCAGCGCGCGTGATGGAGAGGGCCGATGGCGGGATGGCGGTGGTGGACCGACCCGGCGCTGCCGGTCACGATGACGATAGAAGCTGGCGCGCGGCACGCCAAGCATCGGACAGGCGGTGGAGACGTCCACCCTTGCAGCCGCCTTCTCAATGGCAGCCATCACTTGCGCTCGCCGCGATCCGTCGAGGCGGGCAAAGTCTCCAGCAATTGCGCCACTTTCCTAAGAAACTCCCACGGCTTCGGGACTGGCATGGGCCTCCGTAAGAACATAGCCGAGCGCTTTGGCCCGCCTCTGGAGATTGGTCAGAACGCGCTGATGGTAACGTTCCTTGTAGTAGGAAGCCCCCCCAGCGCCGCCTCGGTGCGCCCGACGGTGATGGCGGCCAACCGCAGCAGCGAGGCCGCCCGGTTGCCGGAACGGCGGGTTCGTGAAGCCAGCACTTTTCCGCCGGGAATCATTTTATGCGGAGCCAACGACAACCAAGAGGTGAAGTGTTTGGCGTTCGGCCGGGCCAAAAGGTCGGTTCCACCTTTTGCAACCAGCTTGAGCACAAGATATGGACCCAACCCGTGGATTTGCGTCAGATCGACGCCAAGCATCGCGTGAAGATCCTTGTGCACATCGAAGGCTGGAGCGTTGACACCCCGCCTCTTGTTGCGCGGGGAAGAAAGCGGCTTGGCCGGTTCTGGAGCCGCCGCCTTCAACCGGTCAAGGACTTGCTTGATCCGCCGACCGCAGTCCGCCACCTTTGTTTGATAGGTGTCGTACAATTCAACGGACTGGGTGAGGGGGTGGATGACAGAATGACGTGAAATCGCTACCCCTTCCGGGTGGCTGGCCCCGCTTCGCGCATTGCGCGATCCTCCCGCACGATGCATCGATAAATGGGGGATTGGGCGTGGCGGACACAATCGCTTCCGGTGGGACGGCTGGCACCGCCCGGCGTGCTTTTCGTTTTCCTCTATGGGCTCTTCGCGCCGTCTGGCTTCTGATCGTTCCTCTGATGTTTGTGGCGCTCGGGATCAAGCAGGAGCAGCGGGCCGCCGCGACGCTTACCGAGTACCGGCAAGCCGGACAGGAATTGCCGGAGGCGCTTGCCCAACTCCAGCGGATCGAAACGAACAATCCGTCGGCCTTCGTGACCATGGGCGGACCGGACGGCCGCCGCATGCCGGTCTCGATGGCCATCGCCGGGGTCCGCAACGCCATCGACACAACGGACGATGGCACCGAGGTTTCACTGATCCGCTACCCGTTGAGCTGGGGCACGATGGCCGGCGGCCTGCTGGCTTTCCTTGCCGGGCTCACCGGGTTGCTGGCGGCACGGGTCGCGGCGCTGCGGGCGCAGCAGTCGCGCGACGCCCTGGTCCGGAACTTCGACCGCTTGAGGCGGGGCCTGCCCTTCGCGCTCGCCGCCGTGCTCGTCGGCCTCAGCATTGCCAGTGTTTCGGCTTCGCTGTTCGAAGCGGCGAGCTTGTGGTTCTGGGACCATTTGTCGACCGGCAGCATGAAACTCTTCGCCGCTGCCGTGACGCTCGCGGCACTCGCCGCCTACAGTGCCGTGATGGCGGTGATCGCACTGCGCCGGGTCTTCGACCTCTACACCATGCAGCCGCTCGACATCCGTGGGTTGGTGGTGAGCCGGGACGAGGCACCCGGCCTCTGGCGTTTCGTCGAGGACTTGGCGGTCCGGCACGAGGCGCTGATGCCGGACAGCATCCTGATCGGCCTGACCGAAGGCTTCTTCGTTACCGAGGCGCCGGTCCGGCCGCTCGGCGGAGCCCTGGTATTGCAGGGCCGTACCCTTCATTTGCCGGCTCCTTGCCTGCCGCTGCTCGGCGAGACCGAACTCGCAGCGGTCATCGGGCATGAACTCGCCCATTTCTCGGGCGGGGATACCACCTACAGCCGCCGCTTCGCCCCGATCCATGCCGGATTGTGGCGGACCCTGACCGCGCTCGGCGAGCGTTCCGGCACCGGCGGTTTCGTGCTCACCCCTGCTCTGCATCTCGGCTTCCACACGCTGGAGAGTTTCGACCTCGCGGTCGCCCAACACAGGCGGCAGCGCGAGCTGGAGGCTGACCGCCGGGCCAGTCTGGTCAGTGGTCGGGAGAGCGTTCCCCTTGCGCTGATTCGCAGCGCGGCACTGGCGCCGGCCATCGTTGGGACGCTGAATGATGCCTTCTCCGCCCCGGAAACGTCCGGGCCAGATCTGATGGCCGAAATCCAGCGGCGCGTCGAAGGCGGTCTCCCCGATCCCGCTGCGCATCTGGAAGAGTGCCAGCCTCATCCGACCGACAGCCACCCGCCGACCGCCCTGCGGATCAGCACCCTTGGCGTCCAGCTCGACGAGCGCCTGCTGGCACGCGCTGCCCGCGGACCGGTTGCGGAAGACACCAGCCTGCCGCATCGGCTGTTCGCCGACTGGAGCGGGATTTGTCAGGCTCTGACGGCGGCGTTCCTCGACGAGGCGCGGGAGGCACATCGGCTGGACCGGGCGGAGCTGGAGGCTGCCGCCGCCGCCGTTCCGGAGGAGCACACGGTGCTCTACGAGAACGGCAGGCCGATCATCTGGGCCATGGCGTTCATCGCGGCAATGTTCGTCGCCTTTGCCATCGGCAGCATCTTCTTCGGGCAGTCACTCGGCATCGGCAACGATCCGGGGACGACGGCATTCGTTGGAGCGGTGACGGCCCTCGGTGTCTGCATCGCTTTGGCCCACGCGGCCTGGGTCCGCCACAAGACGAAGGCGCCACTGATGACCTTGACCCCCGACGCGCTGGTGTCGGCCCGGCTGCGGGAGGCAATCGCCTGGACCGATGTGGCCAGGATGCAGGTGACGACATCGCGCCGGCTGACGCTGGTGCTGGCTCTGCATGAGGAGGCGCCTCTGCCCAACCGGATCGGCTTTTCCATTTACAACAAGGTGAACCGTCGCAAGCGGATCGTGGTGCTCGAGGCGATGGGAATCCGCGGGATGAAGGCCGCCGACTTCGAGGCGCTGGTGAGCCGCTACCTCACCGCCGCCTATGCCCGCCGCCGGCTCGCCGGCGATTGATGCGGTGAGTGGCATCTTTCGACGAGCGGGCAGAAAGTGCGTGCGCCGCCTGCCGGTAAGCTTTGCAACAGAGCCGTATCGATCACCTCCAGAGTGGACGTTATCCTCTACGTCCGCCCTGCGTCGCCGAACAGGATGACGCGAAGGCTGACAGAACATTCAGTCGGAATCTACACAGTATCAACAAATTGACGTTGCCCTTGGCAGTCAGCTCGGGACCGATCCGCCTTCCTCCAGCAACGCCCCGGCGCCAGGAACTGCGGGAATTAGACCCAGGCGGGTGAGCATGCCGTACACGGTGCAGACCGCCGTGGAGACTGTCGGGATGCCCAGCATCTCCTCGATGGGGCGGATTGCCGGAAGGGACGGCATCTGCACGCAGGCCGAGGCGACGACGACGTCCGCCCCAGCCGTCTTCAGCGAACGCACGTCCTCGACCAGCCGCATGGGATCTCGGCGGCCGACCTCCAGGTTGTCGGCGATCTCGAAACAGCGCCAGTCGATCACCTCGATCCCTTCATGCTCGATGTAAGCCACCACCAGTTCGGTCAGGGGACGGGTGTAGGGTGCCATCAGGGCGATGCGGCGCGCGCCGAGCGCCTTCAGCCCCTCGACCAGCGCGCCGGCCGAGGTCATCACCGGCGCCGCGCATTGGTTCGCGCGGGCGACTTCGGCCAGTTCCTGCTCCACAGTGCGGTGGTGGCCGAAGCCCATCGCCATGATGGCGACGAGGCAGGCCGTGCTCATCACGTCGACGCGGGCGTCGGCAAGTTCGGCGGCACAGCGCAGGCCTTCACGATTCATCGCCTCCAACTCCTCCTTCACCACCCGGTGCATGCGCATCCGGCTGGAATGGAAGGTGAAGCGCTCCGGCAGCACCGCTTCGCGGGCGCGCAGCATGGCCGGGATCTCGGTTTCCATGGTCGTGTTGGAACTGGGCACGATCTGCCCGATGCGGTAGGTCCGGGTCATGGTGCGGGCTCCTCAGGTGCGAGATCGGGCAGGTTGCGGGGGAAGCGCGCCGGCAGTGCTGCCGGCCGTGCGCGGCAGCCGGCCAAGCGCCCAGAGCAGCAGGTTGCCGGCCAGTGCGATCAGGCACGGAATGGCGGCCACCACCAGAAGGTCCGCGGTGGACCAGTTCAGCCGCATCAGTTCCCCGCCGATGACCGGCCCAAAGATCGACCCGAGCCGGCCGATGCCAAGCGCCCAGCCCGCACCGGTCGAGCGAACCGGTGTCGGGTAGAAGGCGGCGGCGAGCGCGTTCAGCGCGGACTGTCCCCCCAGGATGCAGAAGCCGGCCACCGCGATTACCACGCCCGCAACTCCCAGTGAACCAGAGACCTGCCCGATCAGCGCCACGCCGAGTGCGCCGGCCAGCAGATTGATCGCCAGCGTCGGGCCGAAGCCGTGCCGGTCGACCAGCCAACCGAGCAGCAGGTTGCCGACCAGTCCGCCGACCCAGAAGATCGTTCCCACCAGCACTGCTGCCGAAGCGGGATGGCCGGCCTCCGTCATGATCACGGGCAGCCAGTTGGCGAGGAAATAGGCGGCAAGCAGGTTCATGAAGTTCAACAGCCACAGCAGCGGCGTCGCCACCGCCATCGCGCCGCGGAACAGCTCCAGGATCGGCGCACCGCGCGCCGGACGGTCGGCCGCAGCCAGGATCGTGTCGTCGCGCATGGCCAGGCCCGGCTCGATCCGGGCAAGCCAGCGTCGCACCTGCTCCAGGTTCCGCCCCCTCACCGTCAGGTATTGAAGCGATTCCGGCAGCAGGGCGAGCATCGCCACGCCCAACAGCAGCGGGGCGGCTGCACCGGCGAGGAACACCGCATGCCAGCCATAGGCCGGGATGAGCAGGCCGGCGACGACCCCGCCCACGGCTCCGCCGAGGATGAAGCCGGATGAGGCGACCATCATCAGGGTGATGCGCACCCGCACCGGGCTGAACTCCCCGGCCAGCGCCACGGCGTTCGGCACGATCGCACCCATGCACAGGCCCGTCAGGAAGCGCATCCATCGCAACTCCTCGACGCTGGCGGCCTGCGCGGTCGCGAAGCTGGTGAGTGCCAGACACAGCATGGCGGCGATCAGCACCGGGCGGCGACCGAACCGGTCGGCGATCATGCCCATGACCAGAGCACCCAGGGTCATGCCCAGCAACGCCGCGCCGAATACGGTGCCGAGGTCCGCCTTCTGGATGCCCCAGTCGCCGATGATCGCCGGCGCCACGTAGCCCATGGCCTGGACGTCGAAGCCGTCGACGATCATGCACAAGGCGCAGAGCGCGACGACGCGCAATTGCAGGCCGCCCAGCCGGCTGCGCCCGATGACGTCGGAGACGCTGACCGTGTTCATGCCGTCCTCCCCAGGGGTTCGTCGTTGTTCTGCGCCTCGTAGGCGGCAGTGAAGTACGGATCGCGGCGGCGCAAGTCCTCGTGGCTGACCTGTCCGGTACGCCGCATGTAGTCGTAGGCGAAGTCGACGGGGTCGAGGTGGAGCTTGCCGGCCACCGTCTCGTACCAGTCCAGGCTGCGCGCCGCGGCTCCCTGGAAGCTGGAGGAGGACCGGCGGCGCTGCGCTTCGAACGCGGCGAAGGCGGCGGGCAGGTCGTCGGGGTGGTCGACGATCCCACGGTGCAGCGCGATGGCGTCCTGCATGGCCATGCGGGTGCCGGACCCCAGCGAGAAGTGCACGGTGCGCAGCGCGTCGCCCAGAAGCACGACGTTTCCGTGGTGCCAGTGCTCGTTGCGCACGACGTTCGCCTCGAACCAGTGCGACCGGTTGGTCAGCAATGGGTTGCTGCCAAGGTCGGCACGGAATATTTCGGCGCAGGCGCGGCTGCTCTCCTCCTCGCTCATCCGGTCAAAGCCGGCGCGCAGCCACGTCTCCGGAGCGACCTCGACCAGAAAGGTGCTGAACTCCGGGCTGTACTGGTAGCTGTGAGCGATGAAAACGCCCGCCGCGGTTTCGCGGAAGATCAGCGAGACGGGATGGAAGCGCTGGCGTGTACCGTACCAGGCGAACTTGTTTCGTCGCCGTTCGAAGCTGGGGCGGAACTGTTCGGCGTAGTACAGGCGCACCGCGCTGTTGGCGCCGTCGGCCCCGACCAGCAGGTCGGCGTCACGCGCCAGCGCATCGATGTCCGTGATGCGCTCGCCGTGGCGGATCTCCACCCCCACCCGCCGGCAGGCGTGCTCTAGCGTTTCCAGCATGGCGAGCCGGGCGGTGCGGGAGAAGTGATTGCCCTGGATCTGCACGCGGGTATCGCGGTGGACGATCTCCATATAGTCGCAGCACTCGTGCCCGGCGGTGAATTCGGCGAAGAAGTCCGGGTCCGCTTCCTTCAGAAAGGAAAGGCCGACGTCGGAAAACACCACACCCCAGCCGTAGGTGGCGCCTCGCGGGTTCTGCTCGAAGATTTGGATGTCGTGCGCCGGGTCGTGCTTCTTCGCGAGCAGGGCGAAATAGAGGCCGGCTGGGCCGCCCCCGATGATGGTGATCTTCATGCCGGGCCTCCTTCCGCCGCGCAGGCGGCGCGGTAGCGTTCCAACGCCTGCCGGAATGCCGGGGAGATGTCGATGGAGCGGCGTTCGCCGCGGGCGACGCAGACCGGGGTCAGATGCGCCAGGAACGCGATGTCGCCATCGAGTGTGCGGGCGCAGATCCGCAGCACGTAGGTCCGGTTCCGGATCTCGGCGACCGTGACGGTCATCTCGAACACCTCGTCCGGCCGCAACGACCGGCGGAAGTCGAAGTCGAGCGCGCGGGTGGGAGTGCCGAACCCCTGCTCGTCCTTGGCGCGCTGCGGGGTGGTGCCGAACAGGCTGCCGTAGAACAGCTCCGCGGCCGAGATGACATATTCACTGAAGGTGACCGTGTAGACGACTCCGGCCGGATCGCACTCCCCCCATTTGACGCGGCGGCGGATCACCAGCGGGGTGGTGCCGACGATGTATTCCGTTGCTGTGAAATCGTTGGGAGTCATGCCGCACCTGCCGTGGTTTCAGCCGCCAACTTGTCGGCGATCAGTGTCTTCAGCGCCGGCTTGTCCAGCTTGCCGACGCGGGTGAGGGGGAACTCGTCCAGCACTTCGACGCGCTCCGGGCATTTGTATTTCGCAAGCCCGCAACCGGTCAGGAAGGCGCCCAACTCCTGCACGTTCGGAGCCGGCATGCCTGGTCGCGTGATGATGAAGATGCAGCCCTTCTCGCCGTAGAGCGGATCGGGCATGGCGACCAGCTTGGCGTCGGCGACGCTGGGATGGCGGCTGACATAGGCCTCCACCTCCTCGCAGCCGATCTTCTCGCCACCGCGGTTGATGTTGTCGCGCAGGCGCCCTTCGAAGGCGTAGCAGGTCTGCCCATTCACGACATGCGCCGTCATGATGTCGCCCGTGCGGTAAAAGCCGTCGGATGTGAAGGCCGTAGCGTTGGCCGCCGGGTTGCCGAGGTAGCCGCGCAGGCTGGACGGGCCGCGAAAGCACAGTTCGCCCATCTGGCCCGGCGGCACCGGCGTCTCAGTTCCCGGTTCGAGCAGCCGGATCTCGTCGAACGGGCAGCCGGAGGTGCCCTGCGTGCGGTACCGCCGCTCCGTCGGGGCGTCCGCCGGCGAGCCGAGAAGCAACCCTTCGGTGATGCCGTAAAGGTTCGAGCAGGGCACGCCGATGTGCTCCTCCAGCTTGTCGGCACGGCTCATCGTCGCGAACAGGCGGAGGGAGGACAGGTCGTGCCGCCGGATGTCCGCATAGCCCATCAGCTGCGGTGCGATGGGGCCGACCGACAGTGCGTGGGTGACGCTGTGCGCCTCGATCAGCTCCAGCATGCGCCGGATGTCGACCCTCGGCATCAGGACGACGGAGGCCCCGCCGAGCATCATCGGCATCAGCGCATAAACCTGGGCGGCATTGTGCAGCAGGGGCAGCGACCACAGGATGCGGCTGTCCGCCGTCATCCCGTAGAGCCCCATCAGGTGCCACACGTGACCGAGATATTCGGCATGGAAGCGCGGAATGATCTTGGGCAGTCCGGTCGTGCCGCCGGATAGCTGGAAGGTCAGGACGTCTTGTGGACCAAAAGGCCTGTCGGCCAGCCGGTCGCGCGCCGTTTCCGCCGGAACGGCGGCGACCAGATCCTCCAGCGCCAGTCCGGCGGACGCCTCACCCCGCGCAACCACGAGATGATCCAGGCCGTGGTGCCGTTCCATCATGGACGCGGCAAAGCCGACGAGGTCGAAGCGGCTGAAATCCGCCTGAACGAAATAGCCGCGGGCTCCGCTTTGCCGGGCCAGTTCGCCGATCTCCACCTCGCGGTGCTGCGGCAGCGTGCAGACGGGGATGATCCCCGCCTTGAAGCAGGCGGCGAGCGCGACTACCGTCTCGATCGTTGTGCCCATCTGGAAGATCGCGCGGTCGCCGGTGGCAAGGCCCAGCGCCAGCAGCGCCGCGGCCAACCGGTCGCTCGCTCCGTCCAGTTCGGCGAAGGTAACGGTCCGCTCGTCGCTGATCAAAGCCGGCTTGTCAGGATGGCGCGCTGCAGTGGCACGTAGCACGTCCCCGACGGTGGAAGGGATCCAGGCCCCGTCGGCAAGGTATCGTTCGGCCTGATCGGCCGGCGTGTAGACGACTCCGCTTATGGGATTGCGGATTCCTGTCATCTCTGTCCTCCCCTAAATGCGTTTTAAATTGCAAGCCGGCTAAGCAGCGGGGGCGATGACGACGCGGTCGCGGTCGAAGATTTCGATCCGACCGCAGATGCCGCCGGTGAACAGTCCGTACCAGACCGCCGGCTTCAGCCCGAGCGCACGACGCTGGAACTCGACCGGCCCAGCGGCATCGATGCGGTCGTGGGTGTCCAGCGCGGTGACGGTGCAGTCGTCGCGCCCGCGGGCCGCGCGGGTCAGGCTGGCGAATTCCTCCAGCCGCGGCACGAAGATGCTGACCGCCGCCGCGTTGCCGCCGTCCGGATTGAGCAACGTGGACTTGCGTGCCCAGACCTCGTCAATGGCGACGACGCGCCGGCCTTCGGTGGATGCGGCATCCTCCGCGTCCAGAGCGGCCCGCAGGGTCAGGGCGGCGTCGGTGGAATCTATGGCGTTCAGCGGCCGCAGCTTGCGCGTGATTTCCACGAAATAGCCGTTGGGATCGCGCACGTAGATGGACTCGATCACCTCGTGCGTGGTCTCCACCGAGACTGTCAGACCTTCGGCTTCCAGGCGCCGCTTCCAGCCCTTCAGTTCCTCCTCACTGTCGACGAGCCAAGCGGTGTGGGTCGCGTCGAAGACGTGATCGTCCGGCAGTGGCGGCATCGATGCGCGCCCCACCAGCGCCTCCGGTTGTTCGGACCCGAGATAATAGAAGAAGGCGATCGTGCTGCCGTTGCCGCTGTCGAAGAAGAAATGCAGGAAGTCGGGATGGGTGGCCGGGCCCCAACCGCGCGCCGAGATGACATGGACGAGCGGCAGGCCCAGCTTGTCGCGGTAGAACTCCACGGTTTCGCGCAGTTTCCAGGTCGGGCGGGCGGTATGGTCCACGCCGCGCAGGCGGAGCCGCGTCGCGGGTTGTTCAAGCATGCTGGTCTCCTTGAAATCCTATCGTTCGTGGCGCTCAGCCGCCGAAATGGTCGCGCAGCCAGTCGCCGACCGCCCGGCCGGCGGCGTAGCGCCCCGGCTCCTCTTCCGGGATCAGTGCTCGACCGTGGTGGTCGCCGCGGATGCGCAGATGGGTCTTGTGTCGTGTGGCGAAGCCGTCGAACAGAGCCGCGGCAGTCGACGGGAAGGTCGAGACGTCGCCGGTGTACTCGACCAGCAGCAACGGCTGTTCGATGGCCGGCGCGGTCTTGTATAGGGCGGCATTGGATGACAAGCCTGACCACGTCGACAGCCACGCCTCCGGCGAGCAGACGCGGGCAAAGCCGACCGCGCCGTAGTTGGAGGCGAAGGGATCCCGCCCCCACAGCGTGCCGTAGCCGCGGTCGGAAGGATCGAGGGTCAAATCGAAGCAACGCAGGTCGGCGTCGGTCCGCCAGACGGTCATCAGCGGCGTGTGGGCGCCGCGCCGCCGGTCGTCAACGCTGCCGGTTTCCTTGGCGCGCTTGCGCGCCGCCAGCCGTTCCGCGATCAGGCCACGCGCCCGCTCGTCCAGGCGCGCGACCCGGGCCTGCTGGGCGGAGCGGTAGCGCTCAACGAAGTCCGGGGCATAGCGGGACGGTCCCGGAGGCTCCGCGAAGCCGTTCGCCGGGCTGAAGGGGTCAAGGGCGGGCTCCACCGACAGCGCGTCGTCTTCGTTGGTCACCGACGGGTCGATGCAGCCCATCAACAGCATGCCCTGGCCGGGGTGAGGAGCGACCAGCACCAGCCCGTCGACCACCGGCATGTCGAGCGACGCGAGGTTGGTCGGCCGGCCGCCGGGCGTGCGGGCGATCCGCCGCTCCGGCGCCAGTTGCGACTGTTGCATATAGAAGCCGTAGAGACTGCCGCCGCCGGAGTTGCCGAGCAGGACGATGCGGCGGAATCCCTGGGCGCGCAGGAAGGACAGCCCAGCGGCGACGTCGAACAGAGCCGTCTCGTGTTCTAGCCGGCTGTCGTTGCCGACGGAGCGGGGCGACTGGGACCAAGCCGCGAATCCGGCCTCCACGATGTCCGGGACAAGGTAATGGCAGGCCATGAATTCCCGCGGGTGCATGATGCACACAACCGTGTCGCTGCGCCCGCGGACATAAAGCGTGCCCCCCGTCGCCGCCCGATCGGCCGTGCGTAGCGCCACGTTGCGCGTCAGCGTGCCGTCAGGAAGGTCGCGTGGGTTCCAATCGGTGTTGAGAAATCCCGCCGTCGCCGCCTGATCCGCAGCCTGATGTGCGGCAGGCGTGGGTGTGCCCGAAGCCGGCATGTCCATCGTCTCCCTTTTGGAGGGCGGCGTGATCCGCCCATATGTTGGTCTTGAGGCAGGCCGGCACGGCTACTCACTGACGCTGCCCGCTCTGCATATTTGACATCGTGACGAATAATTGACGGTACCGTCAATAGGTGGAAATTCCTGTCAAGGCGCGTTTTGCCGCACCCACGATGTGGCCATTGCTTTTCAGCGCAATGTTTTCAAAGGCTTCGATGCCGCCGGGTACCAAAATGCTCGTCTGTCAACGCTTCAAAAATTTGACGTGTGCGTCAAAACCTCCCATCCTGCTGCGTGGAGAAACCTGGTAGGAGGACGGGGTGGGCAGAACATCGGCCAAAGCGGAAACCGGCCGGAAGGCGCTGCTGCGCCAGAGCGTGCTCGACGCGGCGGCGAAGCTATTTGCCGAACGCGGCTTCGCGGGCACCAGCTTCCAAGACATCGCGGACGCGCTGAATGTCGGGCGCACAGCGCTCTACTACTACTTCAAAAGCAAGGAGGAGGTGCTGGCTTCGCTGGTGGAGGAGGTCACCGTTGTCAGCGATCGGCAATCCGCCATGCTCTCAGCCCGCACCGACGACGATCCGGTCGAGGTGTTGCGCTCGATGGTGAGCGGCCATGTGGAGCTTCTCCTCTCGCACGCCCTCCAGTTCCGGGTCGTCGATCGGACCGAGGTGGAACTGCCGCCCGACGTGCGCGCAGTGCACGAGCGATCCAAGCGGGCCGTACTCGACCATTTCACGGCGCAAATCGCACGAGGGATACAGCAGGGCGTGTTCCGTCCCGTCGACGCCCGCGTCGCCGCTTTCGCGCTGATCGGCATGTGCAGCTGGACGACGTGGTGGTTTCATGAGGGCGGGCGCAAGACGGCCAGGGAGGTCGCTGGGATTTTAGCGGATCTGGCAGTGCACGGCCTATTGCGGTCGGACGATCAGCGCAAGACGTCCGGCGATCCCGGCGATCTGTTTCGCCAGTTGCACGAGAATCTGGATTGCCTGGAAATCCTATACAAGCAACAGGATGCAGGAGCCTGAAGGGGTTCCATCGGCTTTGTCACGGCAACTGAGTCGGCAAGTAGACCTTGCGAACTTCGCAACTGGTTCACGCCGCGGCGGTCGCGGCCTGCCAATCGGCCACGGCCTGCGCCCGGAAGGTGCGCAGGGTGGGGCGGGAGACCAAGTGGCGCTGGAGGTTGAAGGTGTTGTAGACGGCGGCATACAGACAGGCGAAGCGCTGGGCGGAACGCGTTGATTTGAACCGCTGCATCTTGCGCGCTCGTCGCCGCTCCGGCTGGTGTGAGACCTCGACGCGGTTGTTTGTTTGCCGCCGCTGTTCATGGTGGGCGGTCAGACCGAATTGGCGGAAGGCGGCCCGGTAGGACTGGAGCTTGTCGATGGTGACCTGGGTGGGCGCGAAACCGTGCTTTTTCAGCAGTTTACACATCAGCTTGCGGGTTGCCGACTTATCGTGCCGGCGCCGGACGAGCACCTCCAACACCTCGCCTTGTCATCGACAGCCCGCCACAAGTACATCAGCTTTCCGCTGACCCTGAACACCATCTCGTCCAGATACCAGCGCGGGCTGGGCTTGAGCCGGAGACGCCGCAGGTTGCCGGCGATGGCCAGCCCGAACTTCACCACACAATGCCGGACCGGCTCGTAAGACACTTCGATGCCCAGCGGCTCCGAGTTGCTTCGCGCGTGGCGTGGACGGCGGCTAGAAGATCTGCGGCGTAAAGGTCAGCATCGCCGTGGAGAAGTACGGCCTGCCGCTGGCCATCGATGCCGCGCCGGCCAATGTGCACGACACCAGAGGCATCGTGCCGGAGCTGCGCCAGTTCGCCGGACGTGGCTTCCAAGGGCCGGCCATCGGCGATCTCGGTTATAGCGGCGAACGTCTGGCCAAAGCCGCGGAAGCGTTCGGCATCACGGTCCGGCCGATCGCCCGCGGCCGCAAGGGGGTATTCATCGCCACCGAGATCGCCTGGGTGGTGGAGCGCTCCTTTAGCTGGATCAGTCGCTACCGGCGATTGAACACCATCGTCGAGCGGACGAAGGAGCACCTCATCGCTTTCGTCCGAATTGCCTTTATCTCGATCCTTGCACGGCGCCTAAAGCGGCTCGTTCCCCAGGAGGTCAGCGCATAGCTGCTGCAAACAGCTTCTCACAAATTTAGGGGGTTCTGCACGCCGGCTCTATTCCCGTGACAATGCCCCGCCGAGAGGTATTTGCCTACATCGAGACCTACTACAAACGACAGCGCACACATAGGGCCGTCGGCTATACAACGCCCGAACGAGCCGAGCTACAATCCGCGTGAACCCGCGTCTACCGAACCGGGGCAAGATCATTCCGTTGGCCTCCTACTTCGTGGCCGCCCTGCCCTGCCTTGCTAAGTGGAGGAGTTGGGCGGTCAGGCCGACCACTAAGATAGCCGCCAAGCAACCCTGGGCGCCAAGGAGCAGTGGCGACTTCAGGTCAGTCACCAATGGGTGGCCGTCCGGAACACGGCGCAGGATTTCGCTGACGGTCGGCACCAGCAGAAGAAACGCGCTCACGCTCAGACAAACGATCTCGATGTATCCGGCCGAGCGCCCTGCCCCAACAACTCCCTTGACCCCATAGCCCGCGAGCAGGAGGAGGATCGTCACGGCGCCGATGGCGTAGCTGACCGGCTGATGTGCCACGAGGAGAACCGTCGAAGCGCCGATCAGCATGGAAACGAAATAGACGGCGCCCGCCTTGGAACGGGGAACGATCCGACCATGGCGGGCAAACATATAGAAGGCCATGGGAATGGCCGGCAGGCTGCCGAGCGTATGGGCCCAGCCAAGCGGAGAAATTCCGAGCATGAAGGATTTCCTTCCTTATCCAGTGAGGCAGAGCGGCAAAGCAGGCTACCCGGCGACGACGCCATAGGCCGCCATATCTACCTATCAATCGATAGGTGAAACAGGCATGCGTTCAATCTCCCGGCGAAGTGCCGTCTTCAAGCGACGATTCGCTGCAGCAAAGGACGAGCTATCGCTCCGAAGGTCGCGGCGTCGCCATAGGCGCGAGCGGATAGCATCGCGCCATGCACGCCGGCCATGAACAGTTCGGCATCGCTCCTGGCGGTTCCGACCAGCCGGAGACGGCCTTGTGCAGCGCCTCGCTCAAAGACGGAGGTGAGCCAGTCTGCGAGCTTGCGGAAATGCGCCCGCACTTCGAGAGCGACTGCTTCGGGAAGCACCGGACTCTCGCCCGCCAGCAGCGCGCAGACGCAGAACGGGTCGGTCGTGTCGGCGAAGCACCCCTCCCAGTAGCCGAGATAGGCGCGAAGCTGTTCGAGGGGATCAGAGACGTTCCGCTCCAGTTCGACAAGCCCGGCCTCGACCTCCTGTCGGTATTGCGCAACCAGCACGCGGACCAGATCCGCCTTGGCGGGGAAATGGTGGTGGATGCTCGCGGTGCGGATGCCGACGACCTTGGAGATGTCGGCGTAGCTGAAGCTGTTGTAGCCGCCCCTGGTGATCAGGGAGCGCGCACAGCTTAGGATGTCGTCGGCTCTGGTCGATGTGTTCCTCATATCTCTGCCTACCAACTAGTAGGTATCCTGTCAACGCGAACTCGATGCATGCGTATCAACAGGTATTGTCACATAATCCGTGGGTGTGGCGAGCCAGAGGTGCGCTGGGCATGGCAGCGGGATGAGACGCGAACCTGATCCCCGGGTCCAACATTACCTATGGCGCGCCGTCGACCAGGACGGCTTGGTGCTCGATCTCCCAGGGCAGAGCCGGCCCAATACCCAAGCCGCCAAGTGATGCCTAAGGGTCCGGACCCATAAAGAGCCTTTCCCGCAGGGAATCGTTGTGACGCAAAGCCCTGGAAAGGGGCGTTGTGATGCGCAATGGCAAGTTCTGGTTGACGATGGAGCAGTTTGGGTGGCGTGAGCCGCACCTTCCGCGCGACACCCGAGGCAAGCCGCGCATGGATGATCTCCGTGTGATTAGCGGAATTGTCCATGTGCTGAAGTCGGGCGGACGCTAGGCGGATATTCCGTCGACGGTGGTGTCGCCTTCGAGGGCGAGCCCGTCGACGCAGATGCGGACCAGGAATTGTGTTCCCAACTCCTGGGTCAAGCAGAACAACTCGTAAATGTCGCTCTCGCGATCGCCGACATGGATGCAACGTCCCAGATCGCCGAACAGCTCCGTAGTTCGCCCCAGGTACTCCAACCAGCGGACGCTCTCCTGCTGCTCGATCGGAATCCGCGTCGGGTGATCCTCCTCTTGAGGGGGGCGGTACCGTTGAACTTGGTGCGGGTCGAGTACTCGACCGCGCCCAGGCCAAGCGGCAGGCCCTCAGTCGTGACCGCTAGGCTGGCGTGCTTCAGCAACCCACACACGGTGTGCATCCCAAACCGGTCATCCTGATCTTGACCGCTGTTCATCCAGACGGTCTGGCCGATCTTCTCGGGGTGCTCGCGCTGGGAGGAGAACTCCGTAATGTCCTGAATGACCAGGAGGGGCCGGTGGTCGCGGCGATACGCCGGCGTATCGAGTCGAAAGTGCCGGCGAGGATGTCCTCTTCACTTCCGCGGTCGTTGGCGAAGAATCGGTAGGCCGCCTTCGTGTTGGCTCAGTCCTGGCAAGCCAGAAGGATGCTGCCACCCATCGCCCCGGCCATCTGATCGAGCAACGTGCCCAAAAGGTAGCTCAGTCGTTCGTCGGCGAGGCGGCAGCCGGCCAGTTCATCGTTGATCCATGCGTTTGATCCTGTGGCCATCGGCACCTTTTGAACATCGTTCAGGGCCAACAGACCAATAGTCACTTTGTCTGGACCGGGAGGCGTCATCACCACCGGTCCGGCGCCAAGCTTGACGTCCACGGGATCAGCACACCGTTCCTCAAGGCCTTCCTTGATCGTTACGCGCAGCATGCGACGATGATGGAATTCACGACAACCCGGCACTGGATCCGCGAGGAGCGACCGGCCGAGACGACTGCAACGATCTTGGAATTTCTCGGGCAACCTTGAATCATCTCCGGGTCGCACATCATGCGGTCCCATTCACAAGATGGTCCGATACGGTCGAGATGAACGCACGAAGACGCTGAAGACGCCGTAGGTCCCGGTGATAGCCCATCCAGATGTCTCGCGCCGGCGGCGGCGTCGGCAGTTCCAGTCTGCGGATACCCGGGATCTGATTGCCGACCACGCGGGGCAGGACGGCGATGCCGACGCCTTGCCTGCACATGCGCCCCTGGACGTTGCGGTTGTTCGATCGCAAGACCGGTCTCGCGTTGGGGAAACTCTCGATGAGCCACGCGATGTCAGGGAAATGACCCGTGGACGTGTCGTGGGTGATCAGCCGGAAACCGGTCCCATCGCCATATTTCGGCTCCTGCGCCTCTTCCGCGATGTAAACGCCATACTCAAGGCGGAAGAGCCGTCGCTGAACAATGTCAGCAGTGTCGAACGGAACGATACGAAAAGCGACGTCGGCCTCCCGCTGGGCGAGGTTGAACTGGCGCGTGCCCGTCAGGATCTCGACGTCGACATTGGGGTGGGCTTTCGAGAAATCCGCCAGGATGGGAGGCAGGACATAGGCCCCGAACCAGTCCGCGGATGAAATGCGCAGATTGCCCTTGAGATTCTGCTCCTGCCCCGCAAGCCGGCGCTCCATCGCCAGCGCGCTTTCTTCCATCTGCTCCGCCAGCGCGATGATCCCATGGCCCTCTTCTGTCAGAACAAGACCGTCCGCGGTGCGCTGGAAGAGCGTGTGACCGATCGCCTGCTCAAGTGCGCGGAGGCGCCGACCGACGGTCGGATGGCTTGTCTGGAGGGAACGCGCGGCGGCACCGAGCGTACCGAATCGCGCAATGGCGAGAAAGACTCTGACATCACTCCATTCCATCATGCCGACCCACACAAAATTGAACGCCGAGAGTACAGTTATGTCACTTACGGAACAAATCTAAATGCCTAGATTGCTCTCATTGTTTGGAGGTGGACCCTGCTGCGGACCCGCCAGATCCATGCGGGCCGCCGCTTGGGTGAAGGAAACGTGACCCTGGCTGCGGCACCCAAGGGAAGCTCGTCCGGACTGAACAGAGAGGATTTTCCTGAGGGGCGGCGGAACGCGGCAGCCCGCCTCGAAACGCGCAAATGAGGACTTCGACGATGATCACGATGCTGGTGACCTATGCGGGCGATGAGAAAAACGCCATTCGACCGCGACCATTGGATCAACCTGCACCTCCCGTTCGTCCGGGAAAGCTGGGGACGTTATGGGCTGGTCAGCGCCGGAAGGTTCTTCCCGCAAGGTGATGGTGCTGGGCTGATCGCGGTCGGGGTCGTCAACCTCCGCGACGAAGCCGCCATGGAAGCGGCGCTCAGGTCGCCGGAAGCCGCCCAGATCATGGCTGACGTCGACATCGTCACCGCCATCAAACCGCAACGCAACATCGTGAAGCCGCTCTGAACGGCACAGCGGTGCCTGTCGATTGCGGGGGCCGCTGATCTCTCCAGGTCTGCGCCCCGGCCGGCGTCACCGTGATCGGCGGTGTCTTCTACGCGCTCAGCGGGGCGTGCGCCGATGCTGGCCAACCTGTCGGCGCAGGTTTCGGCCTCACGATCGCCCGGCAGCCTGCGTCCGATCCCGCGCACAGCCCTCATCTGAACAACAGGAGAAAGAACATGCAGATCGGGTTCATCGGTCTCGGCAATATGGGCTCGGCAATGGCCCTGAACCTCGTGAAGGCCGGCCATGACGTGCGGGCCTGGAACCGCAGCAAGGTCGCACAGGAAAGCATTCCCGGGGTAACGCTGGTCAAGCGCGCGGCGGATGCATTCCAGGCTGACGCAGTCTTCACGATGCTATCCGACGACCCTGCCATTCGGGAGGTGATCCTCGATGCCGGCCTGCTGGCAAGCGCGCAACCAGGGCTGACCCATGTTGTCACCTCGACGATCTCGGTCGCTTTCGCGCGGGAACTGGAGTTGCTGCACGAAGAGGCAGGCCTTGGCTATGTGTCCGCACCGGTCCTCGGACGACCGAACGTAGCGGCGAGTGGCCAGCTTAACATCCTGGCGGCCGGGAAGGCCGATGCAGTTGCCGCGATCGAGCCGCTGCTCGCTTCACTCAGCAAAAAGATCTGGAAGTTGGGGGAGAATCCTGCTCGGGCGAATACGGCGAAGCTCGCCTGCAATATGATGATCGCCATGGCTATCGAGGCGATGGCTGAGGGTGTCGTGCTGACCGAGAGCGTCGGCCTCGACCGTGCGGATTTCTTCGAACTCATCTTGGGCACCCTTTTTTCGGGTCGCGCCTATGAGAGCTACAGCGCGCAGATCACGGAACGGTCGTTCAAGCCGGGTTTCAAAGCCGAACTCGCGCTTAAGGACATGCGTCTCGCGACTGAGGCCGGCAACGAGATCGGACGCACGCTCCCGATGCTCGAAGCTGTCCGCGAGGGGCTCAGCAAAGCCGTCTCGGCGGGCTTCGGAAAGAAGGATTGGTCGATCATGGCCGACATGACGGTTCGCGGCGGCGACAGCATGGCCTCGTCCGAAAGCAATCCGGAGAAGACCGAATGAAGACTTGGCTCATCACCGGCTGCTCAAGCGGCTTCGGACAGCGCCTCGCGCTCGCCGCGGCACAACGCGGCGATCAGGTCATCGCGACGGCCCGCGATGTCAAAGCGATCGAAGAAATGGTCGAGACATTCGGCGGGTTTGACGTGCTCGTGAACAATGCCGGCTACGGACTGTTCGGCGTAATCGAAGAAGGCACGCCTGAAGAATATCGGCCGATGTTCGAGGTGAACGTCTTCGGTCTGATCGAAACCACCAGAGCCGCCCTGTCCGTCCTGCGACACTCGGGCGGAACGATCGTCAGCATGTCGTCCGGCGCCGGCATCGCGGGCAGCGGAGGCGGAGGCGGAGGCGGAGGCGGAGGCGGAGGCGGAGGCGGAGGCGGAGGCTATTACAACGCCGCCAAGTTCGCGGTGGAAGGAATTTCCGAAGCGCTCGCCAGCGAGCTGGCGCCGTTCGGCATCCGCGTGCTGACCGTCGAGCCTGGGCAATTTCGCACCGATTTCCTTGGCCGTTCCATCAGGATGGTGACCAACGAGATGCCGGAATACGCCGCGAGGTCGCGCAAGCACTATCGCGAAACCAACAACGGCAATCAGGCGGGCGATCCCGACAAGGCGATCATGCATGCAGTCGTCGCCGATGACACCCCGCTTCATCTGCCACTCGGCCCCATCGCGCACGCGATCGCCGAGCGAAAGTTGGCTGCGTTCCGCAGCGATATCGACGCTTGGCGCGACGTCTCGATCGCCACCGATTTCGATCAGCCCTGAGCGCTGGCCGCAAGCTCTGTTCAAACGTCAACATCGACCGGAAAGCGATTATGATCGCAACTTTGAAGGGGTTTACCCAGCAGCTGGTGCCGGTGAATGGCATCAAGATCAACGCTGTCACGGGAGGCTCAGGTCCGCCGATCCTTCTGCTTCACGGCTGGCCGGAAACATGGTGGGAATGGCACAATGTGATGCCGCTGCTGGCCGAGCATTTCAGCGTGGTGGCCATCGATCTGCGCGGCGCAGGCTTTTCCGACTGCCCGCTCGACGGCTATGACAAGGCAACGATGGCCCGCGACGCGCACGAGGTCATGATTGCCCTTGGGCATGAACGCTACGCCGTGTGCGGACATGACATCGGCGGAATGGTCGCCTTGCCGCAGGCCGCCATCTATCGGAAGGCTGTTACCCACCTGGCCGTCCTCGACGTTCCGCTTCCCGGCTGGACCGAATGGGAGGCGACGACCGCGAGGCTCTGGCACTTCAGCTTCCATATGAACCGGGATCTACCCGAACGCCTGATCCATGGCCGTGAATGTGACTATGTTTCGGCTTTCATGGCAGAGCGGTTCTACGATCACAGCACCTTCAATCCGGCGGACATCGAGATCTACGCGAAGGCGATGGCTCGTCCTGGCCGAACGCGCGGCGGCATGGAATGGTATCGCACCCTCGCCGCCGATCATGCGGCTGCTCTTGAGTACAAGAAGAACCCCCTCGAGATACCGGTCCTTGGTCTGGGTGGGGACCAGCGGTTCGGTGCGCAGATGGTGCCGATGCTCAAAGAGTTTGCCAGTCATGTAACCGGTGGCTCGATCGCGCGGTGCAGCCACTATGTCGCGGATGAGCGGCCCAACGAAGTCGCGGCCGCCCTGGTCGATTTCCTCAAAGCCAACTGAAACTCTGCGCCCGCGCCGTCGCGGGCCGGGCGGATCGCGACGCAGCGGGCGAATTGCGCCCGAAGCGGTCGCGATGGATAGACAAAATCAAGGAGACTGTCATGACCGCACCTCTCATTCGCGGCGTCAATCATATCGGCATCACAGTGCCCGACATCGAAGCGGCAAAATCGTTCCTGGTGAAAGCCTTTGGCGGCCAAGTGATCTACCAATCCTTCGGACTGCAGGATCCGCCGCGGCAGGGACCCGAATTCGAGCGGGCCGTCGGCGCTTTCCCCGGAACGGTTGTTCGTGCGCAGGCGATGGTCAAGATCGGAACCGGACCCGATATCGAGCTTTTCGAAATGCACGGCCCCGAGCAAGCCGAGCCGATCCAGGCGAGTGACTTCGGCATCACGCACTTCGCTCTCTACACCGACGACATCGACGCATCAGTCGAGCGCTTCGAGAAGGCTGGTGGCACACCCCTCACAGCGCCGCGCGCAATTCCTTATGCCACCGAGAAGGGGCCTGGAAACAAGGTCTGCTACTGCCGCATGCCCTGGGGCACGACGATGGAATTCATCACCACGCCGGACCGTATGCCCTATCATGACCAGACTGAACTGCGCAGGTGGCAGGACGAGGACTGAGCAGGGCGCGAAAAGGGGACTCGCATAGACGTTGGCGCATAAATCGTCGGGGGCTGGCGGTGTGAGGGTTCTGGCGGGTATAGAGGCGTCCCGCTGAAGCCGAGAGCCCGATGCCTTACAAGGCCAACGAAAGCCGTCGCCACAAAATCCCGAAGGCGCGCTACCCGGTCGAGAACTGGTCGAACTACGATGCGGCGCTGCGCCGGCACGGCGACCTGACGCTCTGGGTGACGCCGGAGGCGATCGCCGTGTGGACGCCGCCCGCCACGGGGCGGCCTGGCCGGCCTTCCCGCTACTCGGACTTGGCAATCGAGACCGGGCTGATGCTGCGCCTCGCCTTTGGTCGTCCGTGGCGCCAGACCGAAGGCTTGCTGGGTTCGCTGATGCGCCTGCTCGGACTGGAACTGCCAGTTCCAGATCACACGACCTTCTCCCGGCACAGTGCCAACCTGGAGGTCGCGTCGGCGCTGGCCCGGACGGACGGGCCGGTGTCGGTGGTCATCGATTCCACCGGACTGAAGGTGTTCGGCAAGGGCGATTGTCACCTCGAAAAGTACGGCGGCACGGCGCGCCGGACGCGGAGAAAGCTGCACTTGGCGGTCAATCCCAATACTGACGAGATCCTGGCCTCGGCGTTGACGTCCCACGAAGAGGGAGACACTTTGCTGGTCGGCCCACTGCTCGACCAGATCGTCCGTCCGATCGGCACGGTGCTGGCCGACGGCGCCTATGACGGCGAACCCGTCTACCGCGCCGTCGCCGCCCACACACCCGACGCCGAGGTGATCATCCCGCCGCGCTCGAGCGCTGGTGCCGAGCGACACGGCCGAGGGCGCGCCCACGCAGCGTGACCGCCACATCCAGCTGATCAACGAGCGTGGTCGGCTGGGCTGGCAGCGGGCGGTCCACTACGGCCACCGCTCCTTGGACGAGGTGGCCATGATGCGCTACAAGCAACTGATCGGGCGCAGCCTCCGTGCTCGGACTCTGCCTGCCCAGAAGGTCGAGCCCACCGTCGGCTGCAAGGTCATGAACATGATGACCAGCTTGGGCATGCCGACCACCCGCAAGGTCGCCTGAGCACCACTGACCGCCGGTGAACTCCGCTCTCGCGCCAATTCGTGCATCAAAGTCGTCCGCGCCAGCATCGGCTGAGCCGTCGCCGCGTCACCTCTGCTGCATGGCCTTGCCGGGCCGCCCTATTGCGCCGCGTGACCGTCGAACGGGTAGCGCAGGGTCTCGCGCGCATAGGCCTCGACATAGGCCATCAACCGGTCGGAGGCCGCCGCCGCTTCATCAGCGTCGCCGCGGTGGATCGCCAGCATCAGGTCGGCATGGGTTTTGGCTCCATCCTCCAGGCTGCCGGTATGGGCATGGTAGTTCTGGAACCAGAAGCGGCGGGACAGCGACCGCAGCGGCCGGATGGTTTGGGTCGCCACCGGGTTGCGGGCGCACTGATCGAGCAGCTGGTTTACCTCCTGGTCGAGATGCATGAAACGCATACCGTCGCCGGTGCGCGCCGCCTCCAGCATCTCGTCGGCGATGCTGCGGCAGCGCTCCCGCTCGGCCGGCAGGGCGAAGCGGGCGGCCCGCCGGGCGATCAGCCGCTCCAGCTCACGCCGCACATCCAGAACATAGAGTTGGAGCTTCACGTCCACCTCGGTGACCATGATCCCGCGTGACGGGACGATGGTCACCATGCCATCCAGTTCCAGCCGCTTCAGCGCCTCGCGCACTGGGGTGCGGCCGATCCCGAGTTGGGTGCTGACCTGCTTCTCCGACACGAAACTGCGCGGCGGCAGCGTGCCCGACACGATCAGCTCCTCAATGGCGGCATAGGCCTGATCGGCCATCGATCCGGCTTCGGTCTGGGCTCCCGCCTGCTGCCCCATCTGCTGACTGGCCGGCTCCGTCACCCTGTCGCCCCTCATCCATTGCCGCCGGTTCGATCCGACGCCCGCTTGCGTCCCTCGTCCTGGCTTTAGCGCGCCAGGACGGAGGACGCAAGCGGGTACAGGCGCCGCAAACTTCCCCGTCCTATTACGGTTTGCCGGCGTCGGCGGATTTGCGGATCAGCGGGCATTCGCTCTCCGCCAGCGGACGGGCCGCATCGGCGGCGGCAATGACGCCCAACTGCTTGTAATAGTCCCATTTACCTTTGGATTCCGCCGGGGTTTTCACCTCGAACAGATACATGTCGCGCAACACCCGGCCATCCTCGCGGATGCGGCCGTTTTTGGTCATGAAGTCGTTGATCGGCGTGTCGCGCATCGTCTTCATCACGGTCGGCGCATCAATGGTGCCGGCCGCTTTCACCGCCTTCAGGTAATGGGTGATCGCACCATAATTGCCGGCCTGCACCATGGTCGGCATGCGGCCGGTCCGGTCGAAGAATCGTTTGGAAAAGGCGCGGGTCTCCTCATTCTGATCCCAGTAGAAGGCCTCCGTCAGCACCAACCCCTGCGCCGTCTCCAGGCCGAGCGCATGGATGTCGGACAGGAACATCAAAAGCCCGGCCAGTTTCTGGCCCTGCTTTGTAATGCCGAATTCCGCCGCCTGCTTGACGGTGTTGATCAGGTCGCCACCCGCGTTGGCAAGCCCAATGACCTTGGCCCCGCTCGCCTGTGCCTGCAGCAGGTAGGAGGAGAAGTCGGCGCTGTTCAGCGGATGGCGGGCCGAGCCCAGAACCTTGCCGCCGGCCCCGGTGACGAAGGCGGCGGTGTCGCGCTCCAGCGACAGGCCGAAGGAATAATCGAGCGTGATGAAGTACCAGCTGTCGCCGCCCTGCTTCACCATGGTCCGTCCGGTCCCGGCGGCCAACGCATAGGTGTCGTAGACCCAGTGGATGCCGTTGAGCGAGCAGGCCTTGCCGGTGAAGTCCGATGAGCCGCCGGCGGTGCCGAAGACGATCTTGTTCTTGCGCCGGGTCAGTTCCTGGATCGCCAGCATCACCGCCGAATTGGGCAGGTCGATCACCACCTCGACATTCTTGTTGTCGTACCAGTCGGCGGCGATCTGCACGCCGATGTCGGCCTTGTTCTGGTGGTCGGCGGAAAGCACCTCCACGGGACGGCCGAGCACGGAGGCGCCGAAATCCTCCACCGCCATCTTCACCGCCTCGAGGCTGCCGCTGCCGCTGAGGTCGGCAAGCGAGCCGGACAGGTCGGTCAGCACGCCAATGCGGATGGGGCCGGTCGCCTTCTTGGCAGGCGCAGATTGAGTGGTGGTCGTCTGGGCCGCGGCCGGCCAGGATAGCGTGCCGAACGCCAGCGCGATGCCGGCAGCCGTGGCGGCCAGGAACCCGTGGGACACGAGTTTCATCATGGATCGTCCCTCCCTTTTCAGGTGATCGTCTGGTTGTCTGAAGCCTTACTCTTGGCGGGTCGGTCGTTGGGCGCCGATCCTTACAGCGGCTGAAATGCACAGAATTAAGTGGCCGGCTTCATCGTCGCCGCGATGGCCAGACGGGATTCCTCTCCCGCATGGCAGATGCCCTGCAACGCCGCCGCCATGTCCAGCATGGTGGAAAGGTCGACCCGGTCTGCCTGCTGCAGCATACGTTTGGTCATCCGAACCGCCTCCGGCGGATTCGCGGCAATCTCCTCCGCCAGAGCGAGCGCCGTCGGCATCAGCTCGGCGTCCGGCACCACGCGGGAAACCAGCCCCAGGGCCGCAGCCTCCACCCCGCCGACGGCCCGTCCGGTAAAGGCCAACTCGGCGGCGACGGCCGGTCCGGCGACGCGCGTCAGAAACCACAGCCCGCCGTCGCCGGAAATCAGCCCCAGCTTGACGAAGTTTGAACTGATGCGTGCCGACTCCCCGGCAATGCGCAGGTCGCACATGAAGGCCAGATCGCAGCCGGCGCCATAAGCCGGGCCGTTCACCGCCGCGATCACTGGGATCTCGAGAGCAGCCATGGCGCGTGGGATGCGCTGTACCCCGTCGCGGTAGGCGTTGCGCACCTGGTCGGCGGGGCCGCCGAACATGCCGCGCCGGTCACGGATGTCATGGATGTTGCCGCCGGCGCTGAACGCCTTGCCGGCGCCGGTCACCACCAGCACGCGCACCGAGCGGTCGTCTCTCATCTCCTCCAGCGTCGCCACCAGCGGGTTCAACACCGGTGGATCGGTGACGGCGTTGCGGGTTTTCGGCGCGTCCAGCGTCAGGATCGCGACGGCGCCCCGGCGTTCCAGCCGGACCGTGCCAGCGCTTTCGTCCGTATCGTCACTCATGCATCACCACCACGGCGCGGATCACGTCGCCGCGCTCCACGTCTTCGAAGGCCTCGTTGATAGACCCGAGCGGCAGGCGCCGGTCGATCAGCTCGTCCAGACGCAGGCGGCCGTCGAGATAAGCCTGTGCATAGGCCGGGAAATCGTCGGCCGCCTTCGCCCCGCCCAGGCTGGAGCGCAGGATGCGCCGTTCGCCGCTGATCGAGCCAAAGCGCAACTCGACCAGACGGTTGGGATCGGTTTTGCCGAGAATGGTGACGCTGCCGCCCGGCCGGGTGCAGTTCACCGAATCCTGTAACGAACCGATGACGCCCGCCGCCTCGAAGGCGTGGTCGGCCCCGCGCCCGCCGGTGATTGCGCGCACCTGGGTGGCCAGATCCTCGCCGCCGAGCATGGTGTGGGTGGCGCCGAAAGCGCTGGCGCGCTCCAGCTTGTCGGCGCGGCGGTCGACGGCGATGATCGCCCCGGCTCCGGCCAGCCTTGCCCCCTGCACGACGTTCAGCCCGACCGGGCCACAGCCGACCACCACCACGCTGTCGCCCAGGCCGACACGGGCGACGCGCAGCGCCGCACCGACGCCGGTGATGACGCTGCACCCCAGCAGGCAGGCACGGTCGAACGGCATTTCGTCCGGCACCGGGATCGCCGCGGCCTCCGGCACCACGGCATATTCGGCGAAGGACGAGACGCTTAGGAAATGGCCGACCTCTGCCCCGGCGGCATCGCGCAGCCGCTTGCGGCCTGCCGACAGGGTGGCGGCGCGATGGTTGGGCACCACCATGTCGCACAGCATCGGCTGGTCATGGCGGCAGTAATAGCATTGGCCGCAGGCGGCGTAGATCGTGCACACCACATGCTGGCCCGGCTTCACCCGTTGCACCGCGGAGCCGACCGCCTCGACCACGCCAGCGCCCTCATGGCCGAGCACCACCGGCGGCGGCACCGCGAAGGCTCCGGTCATCGCCTCGCGGTCGGTGTGGCACAGGCCGGCGGCATGCATGCGGATCAGCACATCGCCCGACTCCAGCGGCGCCAGGGTGAGCGGTTCGATGGACAGCGGCGCTCCCGTCTCGCGAAGCACCGCCGCCTGGAAGGTCGATCCCGCCATCCACCCTACTCCGCCGCCGGCCGTCGGATTCCGGCCTCGGCCCAACGCAGGATGCCGTCGTCGCTACCGGTCTGCAGAGGCTCGCAGTTCCGGGCCACCACCCATTCGGGGCGGGGATTTTCGACGCCATGCGGCCGGTTGGAGACCTGATTGTAGACGGTGTAGATGTGCCAGCGCGAATGGCGCGACATGTTGTGGCCGGAGCCGTGGACGATGTTCGGATGGAACAGCACCACAGTGCCCGGTTTGCCGGTGATCGCCACCGGGTCGCCGAAGCGCTGCATGATGTCGATGACCTGATCCTTGGGCACGGTCCACAGCTTGTAGGACGTCGTGGTTTCGTCCATCTCAGGATCGAGCCGGCCCAGCTTGTGGCTGCCGGGGATGAAATACAGGCAGCCGCCGATCTCCGTTGCCTCGTCCAGCATCAGCAGCGAAGTGGTCATATCCGGCCGATCGACGCCGTCGGTCTTCCAATAACCGTAATCCTGGTGCCACTGCCAGATGGCGCCGTCGATCGCGTCCTTCAGGTTGCATTTTGTGTGGTAGACATAGACCGGCTCGTCGCCCAGCACCTGGCGCGCCGGATCGATCACCCGCGGCAGCGTCGCCAAAGCCTGGAACGGCGGCGAGGCGGTCGGGCTGCGTTCGTCGTGAACGCGGAAGACCGTCCGAACGGTGCCGCTCTTCTCACGGATCACCCCTTCGGCTTCATTTCCCGTCACCCTCAGCAGGTCGCGACGCAGGATTTCCACCTCCTCGCGCGACACGAGGTCGGGAAACACCAGATATCCGCGCTCCTCATACTCCGCCATCTGCGCATCGGTCAGCCTCATGGCATCCTCCCTCGGTTCTGAATTGAAGATACTGTTGATGTACAGCCGATATATCGGTACCATATTATCGTATGCAAACGCGTTCAATGGAAATTGTCAACGATCAGCACATTGAACAAAAGGCGTGGGGGACGGACCGGCTCGTTCGGCCGCATTGAGCCGACGACCGGCGTCGATGCCGACAGGATCCAAAGGGAGGACATGGCCGATGCAGATGCCGACAGCGTTGTGGACCGATCTGGTCGAACCGGATTTCCTTGTTCCGCTAAGGCGCGCCGTCGCCGAGCATGTGGAGCCTGACGCCGACGCCGTCGATCGCGAGGACATCTATCCGGTGGCGGCGATTAAGGAACTGGCCCGTCGGGGCTACACCAGCCTGACCCTGCCGCAGGAACTCGGCGGGCGCGGTCTGGGCTTCGCCCATTGCGCGGCGCTGTTCGAGGAAGCCTCCTACGCCAGCGCCGCCGTCGGCATCAGCCTGATCACCATCCTGCAGGCCCAGACAATCATCCACCTGTTCGGCGCCGACAGCCTGAAGCGGGCGGTGCTGCCGGAGTTCGGCCGCGGACTCATCACCTCCTACGCCCTCACCGAGGCCAACCACGGCAGCGACATCCGCAGCCTCGACACCAAAGCGGTGCGCGACGGCGACCGCTGGATCCTGAGTGGGCGCAAGTCCTTCATCACCTCCGGCTCGGCGGCGGAAGCCTATGTGATCCTGGCGCAAACGCCGGTCGGCGTGTCTGCCTTCTTCGTCCGCCAGGGCATGGACGGCGTATCGACGGAGGAAGGTCCGAACGCCGCCACCTTCGGCCTGCGCAACGGTCCGCACGTCGATCTGGTGCTGGATCGGGTGGCGCTGCCTGCCGATCATCTGATCGGGGTGGAGGGCAAGGGCGTACGCCAGGCGGTGACGACGCTGGACTATTCGCGGACCATGGCCGCCGCCATCAGTCTCGGCATCGCGAGGGCTGCCTTCGACGGTGCCCTGGCCTTTGCCGCCGGGCGCAGTGCCTTCGACCGCAAGATCCTCGATTTCCAGGGAATCCAATGGTACTTCGCCGACATGCTGGCGGAAATCGACGCCGCCCGGCTGTTGACCTACGAAGCCGCGCGCAAGCTGGACGACCATGACGACATCGCCCGTTTCGGCAGCGAGGCCAAGCTGCTTGCCAGCCGGGTCGCCACAGATACCGCCGCCCGCGCCGTGCAGATCTGCGGCGCCTACGGCGTCATGGAATCGGCGCGCTTCGGACGGTACCTGCGCGACGCCAAGGCTTACGAAATCGCCGGCGGATCGTCGGAAATCCTCAAGAACACCATCGCCAAGCGGCTGCAACAGCATGTGATCCGGCAGCAGGAGGCGCTGTCGTGATCGCCGATCCGCTCTATGCCCGCGCCGCCGCCACGCCCGACCGTCCCTTCCTGCTGTTCGGGGACCGCACCATCACCTACGGCGCCATGGCGGCGCTGGTGGACAACGCCGTCGAGCGGCTGGCCACGCAGGGCGTGACGGCCGGCCAGACCGTGGCAATGATGGTCGGCAACCGGCCCGGTTTTCTCGTCGCATGGTTCGCATTGTCGGAACTCGGCGCCATCACGGTTCCACTCAACACCGCCCTGGTCGGCGAGGGGCTGCGCTATTTGCTGGAACAGAGCGAAGCCTCCCTGCTGATCGCCGAAGAGGAGTTTCTCCCCGCCCTGCCCGCCTCCGCTCCGGCGCTGTTGCCGATGAACGACCGCTTCGAGACGGCGTCCGGCCGCGAGTGGACTCCGCGCCGCCGCCTCGCCCTGCCCGGCGGCACGGCCAACGCCATCCTCTACACCTCCGGCACCACCGGGCTGCCGAAGGGGGCGGTCATCCCGAACGCCTGCTACGAGCTGGCGGGCGAGCATATGGCGGCGGCGCTGGAGCTGACGGACGAGGACCGGATCCTGCTGTTCCTGCCGCTGTTCCATGCCAACCCGCAGATGTATGGCGTGATGTCCTGCCTGCGGGCCGGGGCAACCATTGCGCTGCTGCCGCGCTTCTCGGCGTCGCGGCTGTTGGAGGATGCGCGGCGTTACGGCGCCACCGGCTTCACCTATGTCGGCACGGTGCTGAGCATCCTCGCCAAGCGGCTGACCGGGCCGGAGCGCGGCCATTCCCTGCGCTGGGCGGTCGGCGGCGGCGCGCCCCCCGGCGTCTGGCGCGAGATCGAGGAGCGGCTGGGTATCGCCGTGCGCGAACTATACGGCATGACCGAGACCGGCGGCTGGGTGTCGATGAACACGGCGCAGGCCGCCAAGTTCGGCAGCGTCGGCGCGCCACGGCCGGACACCGAGCTGTGCGTGGTCGATGCCGACGACACCCCGCTCCCTCCCGGCGAGAAGGGGGAGATCGTCGTCCGTCCCCGCCGTCCCGGCCTGATGTTCGACGGCTACTGGAAAAAACCCGAAGCGACGGTGGCGGCGACGCGGAACCTGTGGCTGCATACCGGTGACCGCGGCATGATCGACGCCGACGGCTTCCTGCATTTCGACGGCCGGATGAAGGAGTTGATCCGGCGCGCCGGGGAGATGATCGCCCCCGTCGAGATCGAAACGGCCCTGCTGAAGCATCCGGCCGTTCAGGACTGCGCAGTCGTCGGCGTTGCGGACGACATTCTCGGCGAGGAGATCAAGGCGGTGATCGTTCCCCGCCCCGGCTTCGACCCGAGGGAACTACCGGCATTCCTGACCGGCCGCATCCCCGCCTTCATGTGTCCGCGCTTCGTCGAGTTGCGGACGGAAATCCCGAAGACGGCCACCCAGAAGGTTCAGCGCCATCTGCTGCACGACCATCCCGGCGACATCGTGGATCTGGGGCGGCACAAGGGGTGATGCGCCGCTAATCCCTTGCGGCATCCTCGCCATCCGCGGAACCGCCGAGACCAAGCTGGCGCATGCGCCGCCACAACGTCGCCCGGCTGATGCCCAGAGCGCGCGCCGCCTCCGCCCGATTGCCGTGGGTGCGGGACAAGGCGCTTTCGATGGCGGCGCGCGCGTCGCCGCTGTCCTGGCCCGCAGCCCCATGCCCGTTCCCGCCGGCCGGCCTGTCCTGCCCAGGCGGTTCGAGAAACAGCTCAGGACAGTCATGACGCAGAATCCCGGCGGGAATATCCTCGACGGTGCCGAATTGCAGAACAAGCATGGTCAGACGCTCGCAGATATTCTCCAGTTCGCGCACGTTGCCCGGCCAACGGTAGCTGGCGAGCCGGGATTTCAAAGGCTCGACGACGACCGAAGGCGCCAGCCGGATCCCGGTGCGCTCCAGGCAGGCGGCGACGAACCCCTCGGCCAGCACCGGCACATCCTCCACCCGGTCGCACAGCGGCGGCAGGCGCAGGCGCAGCGTGTTCAGCCGGTAAAGCAGGTCGGCCCGGAACGCGCGCTGCGGCACCAGTTCCTCCAATGGCTGATGGGTGGCCGCGATCACCCGCAGATCGACCGGAACCGGCACGACACTGCCCAGACGCACGATCTCGCGCTCCTGAAGCACGCGCAGCAGCCGGGTTTGCAGGGCCAGCGGCATGTCGCCGATCTCGTCGAGGAACAGCGTGCCGGTGTGCGCCGCCTCGAACAGCCCGACCTTGCCGCCCTTGCGGGCCCCGGTGAAGGCCCCCTCCTCATGGCCGAACAGCTCCGATTCCAGCAGGGAATCCGGAAAGGCCGAGCAGTTGATCGCCACGAAGGGGCGGCCGGAGCGCGGGCCGAGATTGTGGATGGCCTGGGCGAACAGTTCCTTCCCCGTCCCGCTGTCTCCGGAGATCAGCACCGTCAGGTCGCTCGCCGCGAAGCGCCGCGCCGTGGCTCGTGCCTGCTCGATGGCCGGACTGTCGCCGCGGATGTCGTCGAGTGTGTAGCGGGTCGTCCGGTTGGGGCGCCGCCGGGTCTGGGACCGCAGGCTGACGTCCGCCTCGCTGATGGCGCGGGCGTCGTAGACCGTGATCATGGCACCGGTGACCTGCCCATGCTCGCGGATCGGGATGCGGTTGGCGATCCAGTCGCGGCGGCGGAACGTCAGGACACTGCCCTTTTCCGCCTCGCCGCTGCCCAGCACTCCGCGCAACGACAGTTCCGGCGCCACCTCCGCCGCGACCCGGCCGAGAATGGCGTTCGGGGGAAAGCCCAGCAGGGCTTCCATCGCCGGATTGACCGCCGTCACCCGGTCGGCCGGATCGACTGCGAGCACCGCTTCCTGAACATTCTGGAGGACGCCGTTCAACTGGCTGTAGCGTGCATTTTCCAGCCGGGCGATGCGGGCCATTTCCAGCGCGTCGTCCAGCCCCTGGCGCACGCCCGCCACCGAATAGGCCAGGATGCCCTCCATTCCCAGCCGCTCGGTCGCCTCGACCACCACGCTCGACCCGATGATGACGGGAAAGCCGCGCTCAGCCATGCCCTTGACGCAGGCGACGGCCTCGTCCGGTGTCTCGTAGCAGCCCTGCTCCACCTCGGTCCGCAGCAGCCCCTTGATGGCGTCCAGTTCCGGGATGATGCGGCGGTGCATGACGATACCGACCCGGTTCGACCGCTCCCGCGCCTTCAGCAGCGCCAGCAGGATGTCGTAGCCGCCGACCTTGATGGTGGCGACCGGCGACTTCACGGTGCTGCGCAGGTAGCTGGCATTGGCGCCGGCGCTGACGAAGGCGTCCACCGCACCCGACGCCTCGCGCTCCCGCGCCACGGCCAATGCCGCCTCATAAGCTTGGTCGATCACCTCGATCTCGGCACGTTGGGCATATTCGTCCAGAACCGCACGCGCCAGCCGGGTGAGATGGCGGTAGCTGAGAAAGCACAGCCGCAACCGCCCATTGTTCGGATAGCCCAACGTCATTGGCATGGTTCCTTACCCCCCGGCCATCCGCCCTCCGCATCCGTCCCGACGGGGCCGGCGACATCGATCCGGGACTGCCGCCGTTTCATCAGCGTTGCAAACAAATGTTTCATGACACGTTTCTTCGCAACAAGCCACCCGTTTCATGAAACGCCTCTCTCAGTCCCCCGAATCACCAATCGATTGATATTGAAAGAAAAAATCATCGGGTACCGGATTGGCACACCGCTTGCTGATTGATGAGCGAACAAACATTCCGCAAACGAAGCATCTGGGGCGAAGGGTATGGCACCACTGAACGGCATCCGGCTGATCGACCTGACGCACATGCTGTCCGGTCCCTACGGCACCATGCTGCTGACCGATCTGGGGGCCGAGACGATCAAGGTCGAACCACCGGGTCGGGGCGAAGGAACGCGGCAGTTGCTGGCCGGCGATCCCGATTATTCCCGGCACGGCATGGGGGCCTATTTCCTCACGCTCAACCGCGGCAAGCGCAGCGTCTGCATCGACCTGAAAAGCGAGGAGGGGCGCGCGGTCTTCCTCGACCTCGTCCGCAAGAGCGACGTGGTGTTCGACAATTTCAGCGCCGGTGTGACGGAGCGGCTGGGCATCGACTTCGCGTCGCTGTCGGCGGTCAACCCGCGCATCGTCACCTGCTCGGTCACCGGCTTCGGCGGCGACGGTCCCGATCCGAACCGGCCCGCCTTCGATCAGGTGGTGCAGGCGATGGGCGGCGGCATGAGCATCACCGGCCTGCCCGACGGACCGCCACTGCGGTCCGGCATTCCCATCGGCGACCTGGGCGGCGGACTGTTCGGCGCGCTGGGCGTGCTCGCCGCGTTGCAGGAGCGGGAGCGGACCGGCGTCGGCCGCCATGTGGACGTGTCGATGCTGGACGTGCAGATCTCGCTGCTCAACTACATGGGCACGATGCACCTGATGTCCGGGCATGTGCCGGAACGGCTGGGCAACGGCCATTTCGTCCATGTTCCCTACAACACCTTCAGGACCGCCGACGGCCACATCATCATCGCCTGCATCGGGGACGCCTTCTTCGAGCGGCTGCTGCCGGTCATCGGGCGGCCGGAGCTGGAAGCGCCGGACTACCGCCTGCAACCCGGCCGCTACGCCGACAAGGAGCGGATCGAGCGGATCGTCGGGGAGGAACTGGTCAAGGACAGCTCCGCCAACTGGCTCGCCCGGCTGCGCGAAGCGCGGGTGCCCTGCGGCCCGGTCAACGATTTCGCCCAGGCGATGTCCGATCCCCAGGTGGTCGCCCGCGACATGGTGGTGGAGGTGCCGCTGTCGCAGGGCGGCACGGTGCGGATGCCGGGCAACCCGATCAAACTTTCGGGGGGCAAGCTGTCCGGCCGCAAGCCCGACCGCTTCACCGCCCCGCCAGAGCTGGGCCACGACACCGACGAGGTGCTGGAAGCGCTGCTGGGCTACGGGCCCGAACGCATCGGCGAACTGCGCCGCGCCGGACGGGTGGGGTGAGCCATGGACCGCCTGCTGTTGACCGAAGTTGCCCCGCGCGACGGATTGCAGAACCAGCCGATCCTCGTTCCCACCGCCGGAAAGCTTGAGCTGATCCGGCGGCTGGCCGAGGCCGGGCTGACGCGGATCGAGGCCGCCAGCTTCGCCTCGCCCAAGGCCGTGCCGCAGATGGCCGATGCCGAGGAGATCGTCGCCGGAATCCGCTCCCTGCCGGGCGTGGATGTCTCGGCCCTTGCCATGAATGGGCGCGGCCTGGACCGGGCGCTGGCCTGCGGAACACCGCAGATCGCCACCGTGGTGGCGGCGACGGAGGAGATGAACCGGCGCAACATCAACATGACGCTGGATCGGGCGACCGCCGCCGCCGAGGAGGTGATCGGCCGCGCCCTGGAGGCGGGTATCGCCGTGCGCGCCTATGTCGCCGTCGCCTTCGAATGCCCGTTCGAAGGGCCGGTGGAGCCGGCCGCCGTCATCCGTCTGGCGGAGCGCTTCGCCGCCATCGGCGCCGACGAGGTGGTGATCGCCGACACCATCGGCGCCGCCGCTCCCGGCCAAGTGACCGCCCTGCTGCGGGCGCTGCTTCCCAGCCTGCCGGCGGAACGGATCGGCATGCATTTTCACGACACGCGCGGCTTTGGCATCGCCAACGCCCATGCCGCCATCGAGGCGGGCATCCGCCGGCTCGACGCCAGCGCCGGCGGGATCGGCGGCTGCCCCTTCGCCCCCGGCGCCGCCGGCAACCTCGCCACCGAGGACGTGGTGCTGCTGGCTGAGAAATCAGGCCTCGCCACCGGCGTCGATCTGCCTGCCCTGATCGACGCGGTGGATGTCGCCGGACGCCTGCTGGGCCGGCCGCTGGGCGGACGGGCCATGCCGTGGCTGAGACGCAGCCACGCGCAGCCCACCGGAGTTCCCGGTTGAGTGCATACCAGAATATTCGACATCATTTGCTTTGCCGATAGTTCAGACGCAAAAGGGAATAAAGTCCTCAACGATCCAATGAAAAGCAGGGAGGAGCTTGGTCATGAGTTTGACAACCGGCATGGACCGACCGGCCGCCGCACTGGTGGCGCGGGCCGCTGCCTCCACCGTGGGAAGCCTGTTCCTTTCCACCGCGCGGCTTTATCCGCAACGCATCGCCATCGAGGATGACGGCCAGGACGAGGTCCGCATCCTGACTTTCGCTCAGCTCGCCGAACGGGTGAACCGCAGCGCCTCGGCGCTGGCGGCACTGGGGGTGACGCGCGGCGCCCGCGTCGCCGTGCTGTCCGAGAACCGGCTCGAATACATCGAGACGCAACTTGCCTGCGCCCTGCTGGGAGCGATCACCGCCTGCCAGAACTGGCGCCTCAGCCCACGCGAGCTGGAACACTGCATCGGCCTCGTCGCGCCGACGGCGATCCTGGTCTCGCCCCGGCATGCGGGCATCCTGTCCGACGCCGCCACCGCCGGGATCCCGGTGATCGAATTCGGCGCGGAGTGGGAGAGGCGCCTCGCCGCCGCCTCCGCCGACACGCCGCCGGACGTCGCCGAGCCGGAGGATCCCCTGCTGATCCTCTACACCAGCGGCACCACCGGCCTGCCCAAGGGGGCGGTGCTGACCCATCGCAGCCAGCTGGCCCGCATGGCGGCGGCGCCGTTCGACCTGGGGGTGCGGCCGGGCAACACGAACCTGTGCTGGCCGCCGCTCTACCACATGGGCGGCACCGAGCCGGCGCACTACGCCCTGCTGACCGGCGGGCGGGTGATCGTGCTCGACGCCTTCGATCCCGACCGGATCGCCGACAAGATCGAGACCGAGCGGTTCGAATGGGTGTCGATCATGCCGGGCACGCTGGGCCGGATGATCGAGGTGCTGGAACGGCGCGACGTCAGACCGCGCGGGCTGCGCACCTGCGGCGTGATGGCCGACCTGTCGCCACCCGCCGAGGTGGCGCGGCTGAGCGAACTGCTGGGCGCGGACTTCCTCAACTGCTTCGGATCGACCGAGACCGGCACCCCTCCCCTCTCCGGCCGTCAGCTTCCTCGCGGCGCCACCGGCGATCTCGGCAAGGCGCCGAGCGTCGGGGCGGAAATCCGGCTGGTCGACCCGGACGACAACGACGTTCCCGACGGCGGCATCGGCGAACTCGCCATGCGCGGCCCGACGCTGTTCAGCGGCTATTGGAACAACGAGGCGGCGACCCGGCAGGACTTCCGCAACGGCTGGTTCCACATGGGCGACCTGCTCCGCCGCCGGCCGGACGGGCTCTACGATTTCGTCGACCGTGCCAAGTACCTGATCAAGTCGGGCGGCGAGAACATCTACCCGGCGGAGATCGAGCGCGTGCTGGTCGGCCATCCCGACGTGCGCGACGCCGTGGTCGTGCGCCGGAAGGACGCCCGCTGGGGCGAAATCCCGGTGGCGGTGGTGGTGTCCGCCAACCCCCGCCTGGAGGCCGCCGAGCTGTCCGCCCTGTGCCGGCGGGAGCTGGCCGGATTCAAGCAACCCAAGGCCATCCACTTCGTGCCGCCCGAGCGCATCGCCCGCTCCACCACCGGCAAGGTGCAGCGCGGCGTCATCGAAAGCTGGGTCGAAAGTTGGGTCGATAGCCAGACGGTGGAGCCATCATGAGCGACAGCCTGTCCACCTATGCCGCCGCCGCCACCGGCGACGACGCCGCCGAGCTCGACGCCCTTGTCCGCACGGTGAGCGGCTTCGTCCAGACCTCCCTGCGGCCGCACGAGGAGGCGGTGGACCGCGCCGACGACGTCGATCCCGGCCTGATGCGCGATCTGCGCCGGTCGGCCGCCGATCTCGGCATCTACGGCTACAACATGCCCGAGGAGATCGGCGGGCCAGGGTTGAGCCGGATCGCCATCTCGGCCATCGACGAGGCGACCGGCCACACCAGCATGCCACTCGCCGAAGCCTGCGGCCATCTGCCGGGATCGCTGCTGTTCGCCGACGCTGCCCAGCGCGACTGGTTCGTCGGACCGCTGATGCGCGGCGAACGCACCGTCGCCTACGCCCTGACCGAACCGGACGCCGGGTCCGACCTGAACGCGCTGCGGACGCGGGCGCGGCGGACCGACGGCGGCTGGCGGCTGTCGGGCGCCAAGACCTTCATCTCGCATGCGGAGACCGCCGACCACACCATCGTGCTGGCGGTGACCGACCGTGACGCGCCGCTGAAGGGGCGGCTGACCACTTTCATCGTGCCGCGCGGGTCGCAGGGCTTCATCGTCGAGCGCCGCTTCCGCAAGCTGGGCTGGCACGGCTACCACCTCTCGGCGCTCAGCTTCGACGACTGCTTCGTGCCGGACGACCATGTGCTGGGCGCGCCCGGCGCCGGCTTCGGCGTGATGATGGCGACCATCAACAACGACCGGCTGTTCGTGTCCTGCCGCTGCGTCGGCATGGCCCAGCGGCTGATCGATCTGGCGGTGCCCCATGCCCGCGACCGCACCACCTTCGGCAAACGGCTGGCCGACCATCAGGCCATCGCCTTCATGCTGGCGGATTGCGACGTGGAGATCGATGCCGGCCGGCTGCTCTGCGCCAAGGCGGCGCGCCTGTCGGACCAAGGGCATCCCGACGCCCGCATCGCCGCCTCGCGCGCCAAGCTCTACTGCACCGAGATGGTCGGGCGGGTGGCCGACCGGGTCCTCCAGATCTTCGGCGGGGCCGGCTTCATGGCCGACCTGCCGGTGGAACGCATCTATCGCGACGCGCGCGGCTTCCGCATCGGCGAGGGCACCTCGGAGATGCAGCGGCTCCAGATCGCGCGCAGCCTGATCGACCGGATGTGAGGACAATCGCGAATGGAAACCACGCTCCTGGCCCAATCCCTGCTGCTGGCCCTGACCACCGCCGGGCTCTACGCCGCCATCGCCTCCGGCCTCACCCTGGAATTCGGCGTCACCGGCATCATCAACTTCGCGCATGGCGAGTTCGTCATGCTGGGCGCCTTCCTGACCTATTTCCTGTACGAGACGGCGGGCGTGCCGCCGCTGGCCGGAATGGTCCTGGCCGGTCTGGCGATGACGACCCTGTCCTGGCTGGTCTTCGACGGCTTCCTGTCGAGGGTGCTGAAACAGGATGAGCACAACCAGATCCTCGCCACCATCGGCCTGTCGATCCTGCTGATCAATCTGGCGATGATCGCCTGGACGCCGGACGCCCGCGTGATGCACGCCCCGCCCCTGCTGCCGGCGTTGCATCTCGGCGATGTCATCGTTCCCGGCAACAATCTGGTCGTGCTGCTGGTCGGCATCGCGCTCTATGCCGGGATGATCTGGTTCATGCGGCACACCCGCCAGGGGCTGCTGCTGCGTCTGGCCGCCGACGACCCGCAGCTGGCGGTCCTCGCCGGGGTGGACGTGACGCGGATGTTCCGCCTGTCCTTCCTGATCGGCGGGCTGACGGCCGGCGTCAGCGGCGGCCTGGTGGCGCTGATCCTCTATGTCCAGCCGCTGGTCGGCGTCGATCTGGTGATGCGCGCCTTTGCCATTGTGGCGCTTGGCGGGCTGGGCAGCATCGGCGGCGCGCTGATCGGCGCGGTGCTGCTGTCGGCGGCGGAGAACCTGACCGCCACCTTCGTGCCGGGCGGGGGAAGCTGGGGCTACGGCGTCGCCTTCGTCATCATTGTCCTGGTGCTGGTCGTGCGGCCCACCGGCCTGTTCGGATCGGAGCGGCGCGCATGAAGACCGGACTGACGCGGCTCCTCCCCTATATCCTCATCCTGCTGGTCACGCTGGCGCTGGTCTGGATCGACAAGCCCTTCTGGATCCAGCTCGCCATCGGCGTCGCCATCACCGCGATCACCGCGCTTGCCTGGGACATCCTGTCGCGCACCGGCCAAGTGTCGCTGGGATCGGCGGCCTTCTTCGGCATCGGATCCTACACGCTGGCGATCTTCGAGCCGCTGATCGGGCTGACGCTGGCCTGGATCGCGGTCGTGGTGGTCTGCGCGCTGGCGGCGACGCTGCTCGGCCTGCTGACCCTGCGGCTGCGCCGGATGTATTTCGCCATCGCCACGCTGGGCTTCGCCCTGTCGATGCAGGTGCTGGTCGTGGTCTTCCCCGACGTGACCGGCGGCTCGGGCGGCATCGCCCCGCCGGTGCTGGCGGACGGCGATCCGCGCTGGCAGCTCGCGCTGATCGGGTTGCTGCTGCTGGCGGCGGTGGCCCTGTCGGACGCGCTGCTCGGCCTGCGCTTCCGCCCGGCCTTCTTCATGATCCGCACCAAGCCGGAACTGGCCGCGGCCAGCGGCGTGCCGGTGGTGCGCATGAAGATCTTCGCCTTCATCGTCTCGGGCGTCCTGATCGGTCTGGCCGGCGCCTGCTACGGCGGCCTCTATGGCTATGTCGTGCCGACCGACGTCTTCACCACAAACTGGAGCGTGCTGCCGCTGGCCATCGCCACGCTGGGCGGAATGGACACAACCATCGGCCCGCTGCTGGGTGCCATCGCGCTGAAGGCGCTGGAGGAGGTGGCCCGCTCGGTGATCGGCGGCACCGGCTATCAGGTGGTCTACGGCGCCGTGATCATCCTGTTCGTCATCGGCATGCCGCAGGGGATCGTCGGCCTGCTGCGCAAGGCCGGAACGCTGGCCGGACGCCGCACCACGGCCGGCGAGAAGAAGAAGGAGCGGGAACGCCATGCGTGACACAGCCTCTCCCGACATCACCCGGCGGTCTGCGCAGCCATTCGGCGGCGCGATCCTGGCGGTCGAGGATCTGACCGTGGCCTTCGGCGGCCTGAAGGCGCTCGACGGGGTGTCGCTGTCCATCGCGGCGGGTGAGATCACCGGCCTGATCGGCCCCAACGGCTCGGGCAAGAGCACGCTGGTCAACACAGTATCGGGCCAGCTTCCCGTCCGCGGCGGACGCATCCGCCTGCATGGCGGCGACGTGACCGGGCGGCGTCCCGACCGCATCGTCCGCGCCGGTATGGCCCGCACCTACCAGATCCCGCGCGTCCCCCCCACCCTGACCGTCGAGGAGGTGCTGTCGGTTCCGCTGCTCTATGCCGGGCGCGACCGCCACCGGCTGCTGGGGCTGGGCGACGCCGCCGCCATCGCCGCCTTCTGCGGGCTGGGGCCGCTGTTCCGCCGTTACTGCGGCGACCTGTCGGTGACCGACCTCAGGCGGCTGGAGATCGCCCGCGCGCTCGCCTGCGCGCCGGACCTGCTGCTGCTGGACGAGGCGATGGCCGGCCTGTCGCACGAGGATTCGGTGGAGGTGATGGGCCTGATCCGCAACGTCCACGAACAGGGGATCAGCATCGTGATCATCGAGCATCTGATGCGCGTCATCACCAGCCTGTGCCACCGCGTCGTGGTGCTGAACAACGGCCGCCTGCTGGCCGAAGGCGCGCCGGCCACGGTGCTGGCCGACCAGGCGGTGCGGGAGGCCTATCTGGGCAAGGGGTTCGCCACATGAGCCGCTTCGTCGGACGGATCGGCGGCGCCTCCTACGACCGCCTGCGCGTCCTCCACCAGCTCGACATCGCGGTGGAGAGCGGGCACATGCTCGTCATCCTCGGCTCCAACGGTGCCGGCAAGACCACGGCGCTGCGGGCGCTCGCCGGCACCGTCGCCACCAGCGGCCGCCATCTGGCGCTCGACGGCGAGGACTTGAGCGGCTGCGCGCCGTGGCAGCTTCCGGCCCATGGCGTGGTGCTGGTGCCGGACGGGGCGCGCTGCTTCCCGAACCTGAGCGTCGAGGACAATCTGCTGGGCGCCCATGGCGCTGCGGCGGGTCGGCGGCGGCAGGGGCCCTATGGGCAGCTGCGCGACATGGTGTGCGGCTATTTCCCGATCCTGCGCGACCGCAGCCGCCAGATCGCCGGCACCATGAGCGGCGGCCAGCGCCAGATGCTGGCGATCGGCCGCGCCCTGATGGCCGAGCCGTCGGCCCTGATCCTGGACGAACCCTCGGCCGGGCTGGCCCCGATCATCGTCGAGGAGCTGTTCGTGACGCTTGCCAAGATCAAGCGCGAGACCGGCTGCGCCATCGTCATGGCCGAACAGAATGTCGGCTACGCCACCCACATCGCCGACCATTGCGTCGTGCTGGAGGAGGGGCGGACCGCCCTCTCCGGACCGATGGCAGAGGTCGTCAACCATCAGAAGCTGCGCAGCGCCTATCTGGGCATCTGACGCAGCGGAAACGGAGCACACCCCATGCCGGCAGTCGGTTCCGACGTCGTCATCGCGGGCATCGGCGAAACCCCCGTCGGTCGCCTGCCCGGCTGGTCGCCGGTCGAAATCCAGGCGGCGGCGGTTCTCGCGGCGCTGCGCGACGCGGGCTTCGCCCTGTCCGATCTCGACGGGCTGATCAACCTCGATCCCTACGCCACCCCCAACAGCATGTTCTCGTCCACGCTGGCCGAGCATCTGGGCGTGGCGCCCCGCTTCGCCTGCACGGTCGATGTCGGCGGCACCGTCACCGGCATGACCATGCTGCAGCAGGCGGTCTGGGCCATCGAGAGCGGCTATTGCGAGGTGGCCGCCTGCGTCTATGGCGAGAACGCCCTGACCGGCCGCCCCGTCGGCGCCCAGGGCCTGCACATGCACAATCTGCTGGGCGGGGAGGAGTGGGAGGAGCCGTTCGGCCTGCACGGCATGGTCATCCCCTACGCCCTGCTCGCCCAGCGCTATCTCGACCTCTACGGCGCCACCGACGCGGATCTGGCGGCGGTCGCCCTGGTCACGCGCCGCCACGCGCTGCTCAACGACAACGCGCAGATGCGCAAGCCGATGACGCTGGAGGATTACCGGGCCAGCCGCCTCATCAGCAGCCCGCTGCGCCTGCTCGACTGTTCGCTGGTGTCGGACGGCGGCGGTGCGCTGGTCCTGACGCGGGCCGGACGGGCGCCGCAGGGCCGCGGCCGCGGCGTCGCCATCCGCGCCATCGGCATGAAGACCACCCACAATTCGGTGGCCCTGATGCCGGACATTCCCGGACTGGGGATGGCCGCCGCCGGTGCCGACGCCTTCGAGGCTGCCGGGTTGGGGCCGGAGGACATCCAGATCGCCAACCTGCACGACGCCTTCACCATCTCGGTCCTGGTGACGCTTGAGGCGCTGGGATTCGCCCGGCCGGGGGAGGGCGGGGCGCTGGTGCGCTCGGGCGCCATGGATCTCGGCGGCCGTTGGCCGCTGAACTCGCATGGCGGCCTGCTGTCCCAGGCCCACATCGGCGGGATGCTCCACATCACCGAGGCGGTGCGACAGCTGCGCGGCGAGGCCGGGCGGCGGCAGGTGGAGGGCGCGCGCCGGGCGCTGGTCAGCGGCAACGGCGGCATCTTCTCGGTCTGCGGCGCCATGATTCTGGAGAAACCCTGATGCTGGATCTGCTCGCCACCCCGCCGAACCCGACCGGGGCCAGCGCCCCCTTCTGGGATGCCTGCGACCGGGGAGAACTGCTGTTCCCCAAATGCGGACGCTGCGGTCATCTCTTCTACTACCCGCGCCGGCATTGCCCGCTCTGCGGCGACACCGCGCTCGGCTGGCAGCGGATGTCGGGCCGGGGCACCGTCTTCTCGCACAGCCATGTCCATGTCGCCTTCCAGGGCGGGGCGTGGGACGGCCAGCTTCCCTACACGGTGGTGCTGGTCGATCTGGCCGAAGGCCCGCGGATGCTCAGCCGGCTGATCGGCGGCGATGCCGCGGCCGTGCGGAGCGGCGATGCCGTGTCCGTCGTCTTTCCCCAGATTGATGAGCGCCGATACCCCTTCTTCGAACGCGCCGCCGCCGGCTGAACCGGCGGTGGAACCCACCCGCGGACAACGACCATAAAAACAGGAGGAAACCATGCGCTTCGTGAAACGGCTGGCGGCCGGCGCCGCAGCATTGGGCATCGCAGCACTGGCGATGACCGGCCCGACCCCGGCCGCCGCCCAGACGGCGGAGCCGATCCGGATCGGCGTGCCGCTGCCGCTGACCGGCGTGCTGGCGGTGGGCGGCCAGACCATCCTGGCCGGCGTGCAGTTCGCGGCGGACGAGATCAACGCCGCCGGTGGCCTGCTGGGCCGTCCGGTCTCCCTGCTGATCGAGGACACCAAGAGCGAGCCCAACACCGCCGCCACCATCGCCTCCAAGATGGTGACCGAGGACAAGGTCTACGCCTTCGTCGGCGGTTACGGCAGCACGGCGGACTTCGCGCTGCTGTCCAGCATCAAGCGCTACAAGCCGCTGTTCATCCACACCGGTTCCTCGTCCGTCCGGCTGGAAAAGACCTTCGGTACCGAGGACTGGTACCATCACGTCTACATCTGGGATTATCACCGCCAGAAGGCGGCTTCGAGCTTCCTCGCCTCCATCGACCCCAAGGTCAAGACGGTGGCTCTGGCCTATGAGGACGGGCTTTACGGCGCCGACGCCGCCAAATATGCCGAGGAATATCTGACCAAGGCCGGGATCAAGCTGGTGATGAAGGAGCCGTTCAAATCCGGCTCGCCCGACTTCTCGCCGGTGCTGACCCGCGTCAAGTCGCTGAACCCCGACGCCTTCTTCTCCGTCGGCTATTCGGGCGACAACCTCCAGCTCGTCCGCCAGATGAAGAGCCTGGGGATCAAGCCGAAGCTGACCATGGTGGTGTCGGCCGGCGACCGCCGCGCCGACTATGGCGACATGAGCGAGGGGCTGACCATGATCACCGAATGGTCCACCGCCGACCGCACCCCGGCCGCCGCCGAGCTGATCCGCAAGGTGGAGGCCAAGGGCCAGACCATCGCCCCCGTCTTCCCCCAGGGCTATGTCGGCATGATGACCTTGGCCAAATCCATCGAAAGCGCCGGCACGCTGGACCAGGACAAGGTGCGCCAGGCACTCTCCACCGCCACCTTCGACACCCCCTACGGCAAGATCGGCTACCGGCCGTCGGAAGGCGGCGGCCTGCACCAGCTTCTGTCCGACGAGACGATGGTCATCGTCCAGCACCGCAAGGAGGGCGAGGAGATCGTCTATCCGGCGGCCAAGGCGAGCGGCACGCTCGTCTATCCGGCCCCGTGAGATGACGGTCCGCTTCGAACGGCGCGGAACGGTCGGGCTGATCACCTTGGCGAAGCCCGACCGCCACAACGCGCTGGCCGCCGATCTGGTGGCCGACCTGCTCGCCACGCTCGACCGGCCCGAGGCACGCCAGGCCTCAGCCCTGGTCATCGCCGGCGACGGCCCGTCCTTCTGCGCCGGGGCCGACATCGGCGACCTGCTGGACGCCGGCTGGATAACGCCGGCACCCAGTGGGACGCCGCCGATTGGGCCGACGCCGATGGACCTGTTCGAGCGGCTGGACGGTTATTCCCGCCCGACCGTCGCCGCCGTCCATGGCCGGGCGCTCGGCGGCGGGTTCGAGCTGACGTTGTGCTGCGATCTGGTGGTCGCGGCGGCGGACGCCGTCTTCGCGCTGCCCGAACTGGGGCTGGGGGTGGTGCCCAACACCGGGCTGGCGCGGCTGGCCCAGATCGCCGGCCCGCGCCATGCCCTGGACCTGATCCTGACCCGCCGCCGCATCGGGGCAGAGGAGGCGGCAGCATTGGGACTGGTCTCCCGCGTCGTCCCGCCCGGAAACGCCGTGGACAGCGCGGTGGAGTTGGCACGGGCCATCACCGACGGTGCGCCGCCGGGGGCCATCGCCACGATCAAGCGCGCGGTGCGCCGCGCGGCGCCGCTCGACTGGACGGCAGTGCGGGCGATGTTGGCCGAAGTGCCTCCCGGCGAATGGACGGAAGGGCTGGGAGCCTTCCGCGACCGACGGCGGCCCGACTACAGCGATTTCTGGAGGACATCGGATGCGTGACGCCAAATCCTTCCAGGTCTTCGACCTGCATCACCATGTCGGCTCGCTCGACATTGTCGGCGGCGGCGCTTCGGGCGGTATGACTGCAGATGCCAAGCAGCGGATCGCCTTCATGGACCGCAACGGCATCGCCCAGGCCCTGCTGATGCCATCCAACGGCTATCAGGCCCCGAACGGCATCGCCGACACCCGCCGCGTCAACGATCAGGTCGCGGAGTACCGCGACCGCTGGAGCGACCGTTTCCCGGCGGCGCTCGCCACCGTTTCCCCGCTGGAAGGGGACGCGGCGCTGGACGAGATCGACCGCTGCATCCAGGTTCTCGGGATGAAGGGCATCGTCTGGCACCACCGGTTCCAGGGCTGCGCCATCGACCATCCGCGCATGGACGCGCTGCTGGAGCGCGTTCGTCATCACGGCGTGCCGGCCTTCATCCACATCATCGGCGATTCCAAGCTGGAATCCCCTTGGAAGCTGGAGGTTCTGGCCGAACGCTTCCGCGATGTCCAATTCGTCGCGCTGGACGCCTTCTCGTCTCCCGATTTCGCCCATTGGATGCCGCACATCGCCCGGCGCCATCCGAACATCCTGTTCGACACCGGGGTGATGGTTCCGGTTTCCCACATGATCGAGCGTTTCGTGCGCGAGGCGGGAGTGCAGCGGCTGCTGCTGGGTACGGATTTCTACTCCTCGCCCAAACTGTTCAGCGTTCCGTTCCCCCTGCTGGAAATCCTCGCCTCCGACCTGACCGATGGGGATTGCGCGGAGATCCTGGGCGGCAACGCCCGCCGCCTGCTGGGGCTTGCCTGAGGAGCCGGCCCCGGCGGTCGCATCGATCTGCCGCCGGGGCCGCGCACGTCACTCCGGTACGGAGCCTTTCACCACGACGCGCATCAGCACGCGGCGGTGCTTGCCCATCTCGAAGTTGGCCGTGGCCCGGTGCAGCAGGCAGCGGTTGTCCCAGAAGACGAGATCGCCGTGTTGCCAACGGTGGGTATAGACGAAACGGTCCTGCGTCGCGTGCTCCAGCAGCTCTTCCAGCAGGGCGCGTCCCTCTTCCTCCGGCAGGCCCTCGATGTGGGAGCTGTACATGCCGATGTAGAGGCTCTTGCGGCCGGTCTCGGGATGGGTGCGGACCAGCGGATGGGCAATGGGCGGAGCGGCGGCAATGTCGTCTTCGGTCGGTGGGGCGCTGCCGGTGTAGCGGCGCATGAATTCCAGGCTCTGCACCGACTTCAGTCCGTCGATCCGCCGGCGCGTGGCCTCCGGCAGGGCGTCAAAGGCGGCGGTCATGTCGGCGAACTGCGTGTCGCCGCCGTTCGGCGGCAGTTCCACCGCCTGCAGCATCGTCAGCAGCGATGGCTCGCGGAGGAAGGACTTGTCTGTGTGCCAGAAATAGTTGGAGCTGATGAAGGGCTTGGCCACCGGGTTGCCGGCAGCATCCAGGTTGGTGATGGTGTGGACCGCGTCCCACTTCGACCCGTCGGCCAGCCGGATCATGTGGCCTTCGATGGGGCCGAACAGCTCGGCGAACCGGTACATGCGCTCCTTGTCCAGCGACTGGTTGCGGATCACCAGCAGATGATGGTCGCGGAAGGCCGCGCGAACCGCCTCAACCGTCCCGCCGTCGAGCGGCCGGGACAGGTCGAGCCCGTCGGTCTCCGCCCCGATGATGCCGTCGAGCGGTATGAACAGGGAGATGGGGCGGTTTGAGGTATCGGCCGGAGAGGCGGCTTGCGCATGGAGGCTGTTCATTGGGACGGTTCCTCTTGCAGGGCGGGATGGTTTTCAGAGTGGACGGCGGCAGGCCCAAAGGGCGGCGCGCGTCAGGATTTGGCGGTGCACCGGGTGTTCCAGGGACGCACGGTCATGGCCCAGCGTGTCGGCCACTGCCCGGCCCCGGCCGACGTCGCGCGCCCACAAGGCGGGCCAGGCCCCTCCCTCCTCCGACGCCACGATCGCCAGCGGTTGGACGCCCTCGGCCAGATCAAAGTCGCCATAAGCCTCATCGGTGACCGTGAAGGGCGGCAAGCCGGCGGTCAGGGGATGGGGCGCGTTGGTAGGGACCAGGGTGACCGGGCCGCGCGGCGGATGGGCGGAGCGGCCCCACACCCAGGCCCCCCCCAGCAGATCCCTCCATTCCGCCCAGTCGTCGAAGCAGATCAGCGCAGTGTGCAGCCCGAGCAGCCCGCCTCCGCCGGTGACGAAGCGCGAAAGCCGCTCCCGTCCGGCCTGCGACAGCGAAAAGGCCCAGCGCTCGCGATGCGGGGCGTATTTCTCGCTGCCCAGCATCCGCCAGCGCAGCGCATAGACGGTGAGCAGGTCGAAGCCGCCCCGATCCAGCGCCTCCAGCCCGCCTTCGATGTCGTCGGTGACGGTCGAGACAGCCCCAGCATCGGCCAGGATCCGGTCCAGCACCGGAGCCGCGTCGGCGAAGGGATGGCCGATGCCACCGGTCAGGATCAGGTTGCGGATCGCCCCGCTCATCGGTCGCCCGCCGGGGGCTTGACCGCCGGCGCGCGGCGGGGCAGGTGCATCTTCAGGCTGAAGGAGACGCCGCCGTCGACCATCAGATGCTGGCCGTGGATGTAGCGCGCCCGGTCCGAGGCCAGGAACAGCACCGCGTCGGCGACATCGTCGGCGGTGCCGAGCGACCGGGCGGGCACGGCGGCGCCGCGCACCGCGCGCACCTCCGCATCCGCGTAGATCGGCGCCGACATGCCGGCGTCGATGAAGCCGGGGGCGACGGCGTTGACCCGCACGCCGCGCGGCGCCAGCGCCAGCGCCAGATGTTCGGTCAGCAGCGCCACCGCCGCCTTGGTGGCCGGATAGGCCCCGGCGTCCGGGCTGGGGGCGACGGCGTTCAGCGAGGTGATGTTGACGATGGCCCCCGATCCGCGATTCGCCATCCGCCGCGCCACAGCGCGGGTGACGATGAAGGTGCCGGTCAGGTTCACGTCCACCACGCGGCGGAAATCGGCGACGCTGTGCTCCAGCAGGTCGCCGAAGCGGACGATGCCGGCGTTGTTGACCAGCAGGTCGGGTCCGTCGCCGAACGCCTCGGTCATCGCGGCGACCACCGCATCGATCTGCGCCTCGTCGGTCACGTCGGCGGTGAAGGCCAGGGCGCCGGGGATCCGCGCGGCCTCCACCTCCAACCCGGCGGCATCGAGGTCGAGCAGCGCCACGCGGTATCCTTCGCCGGCCAGACGGCGCGCGATGGCCGCGCCCAATCCGCCGCCGGCTCCGGTCACCAGAGCGGTTTTGGTCATGTGATCCTCCCGGGAAAACGGGTGTTGGACGTGGATTGAGCCGGCCTCATAGCGTGCTCTGCACGACGCCGCCATCCACCGGGATGGCGGTGCCGGTCAGGTAGCTCGCGCGTTCGGATGCCAGGAAGACGATCAGGTCGGCGACCTCCTCGGGTCGGGCGAAACGGCCGAGCGGGATGCCGGCGGCGATGCCGGCCGCAGTATCTTCCGCGGTCCGGCCCTGGGCGGCGGCACGGGCGCCGACCACCTGGGTCATGCGGTCGGTCGCCGTCCAGCCGGGACAGACGGTGTTGACCAGGATGTTCTCCGGCGCCAGCTGCGTCGCCATCGTCTTGGCCCAGCCCAGCGCCGCCAGCCGCAGGCTGTTGGACAGCATCAGCTCGCCGATCGGCTGCTTGACGGAATAGGAACTGATGTTGACCACCCGCCCCCAGCGCTGCCGGCGCATGTGGGGAAGCGCGGCGCGGGTCGCATTGACCGCCGACATCAGCGTCAGGCGGAAGGCGTCCTCCCAGTCGGCACCGCTCAGCTCGTCGAAGGAGCCGGGTTTCGGACCGGCGGCGTTGTTGACCAGGATGTGAATGGTGCCATAAGCGTCGGCAACCTCACCGACCAGCCGCTCCACCGCCTCCGGGTCGCCAACGTCTGCCGGCACCGCCAGCACCGGGCCGCCGGCCGCCTCCAGAAGCGCCCTCGCCTCCTCCAGCCGGCCGGAGTCGCGGCCGCAGATGGCGACGACGCAGCCTTCGCGCGCGAACCCCAGCGCCGCCGCCCGTCCGATGCCCTGGCTGCCGCCGAGCACCAGCGCGACCTTGCCCTTCAGTCCCAAATCCATCGCTGTGGTCTTCCTTGTTCCGGATGCGGCGGCCCGTCAGCCGCGCGGACGCTTGCTGACGACGGTTCCGGCCTCGGGCTGGAAATAGCTGCGCTCGGGCTTGTAGGTGCCGCTCGCCACGGTGATGCCCCAGCTTCCTTCCTCCAGCGCCATGAAGCCGTGGATGTCGGTGGGCGGGGCGATCACCACGCTGTCGCCCGGCTCCAGCACGCGGTCCTCGACCACGGCTAGGTCGGCCCTGCCGGGAACCGAGCCGTCGTCGCGCCGCTCATAGACGGTGTGCTTCACCCGCCCCCGATAAATCGCCATGCTCTCCCAGTTGCCGTGGTCGTGGACGGCGATAGGCTGACCCTCGGGCAGTTCGAACAGCAGGATCGACAGGTCGCCGTCATAGTAGAGGTACTGGGAGTTGGCGACGTGGTTGCCGATGCGCGGCACGCCGGCCGTGCACAGGTCGGGGCGGGCGGCGAGCGCGGCCAGCGGTTCGCGCAGCGCCGCCGTCAGGTGGGCGGTGTCGTGTCCGTGCGTTTCGATCGACCGGATCACCGCCTGGGCGCAGGCGCGGATGGCAGTGCCGGTCTCGGGGCTGGCGGCCATGGTGGTTCCTCCTGAAAGGCCTCTTGAGAGGCGGTGCTCAGAGCGCCGCCAGCAGGCGGCGGGTCGCGGCAACGGCGCGCGCCACGCGGGCCGGCGCGTCCATCGTCCGCGCCAGGGTGGCGGTCGGAATTTCGAGGGCAAGCGGCAGCCCGGGCGGAAGCGCGCGCAGCAGCCCGGTCAGGTCGATGCCGCCGTCGCCGGGGAAGAGCCGCTCCTTCACCGCCGTGTGCAGCAGGGAGTCGCGGTCGGTCCCATGGTCGCGCGGGGCGTCGCAGAGATGCATGTAGGCGAACAGGCCGGGCGGGATCGCCGCCACTTCGGCCGGCGTGCCGCCGGAGCGATCGTAATGCAGCGCGTCGAGCGCGATGCCGATATTCGGGCGCCCCACCCGGCCGATCAGCCGGGCGGCGGCGGCGGCGCTCGGCACGCTCATCCAGGACACGAACTCGAACTGCACGGTCAAGCCGAAGCCGGCGGCATCGTCACACAGCCGTCCGAGCCTTGCCGCCAGCCGCCCCCCGTCGGGGTCGTCGCCGGTCGCCAGCACATGGCGGGCACCCAGCTCGGCCGCGGCCTCCAGGAAGGGGCGGAAGGCGTCGAGGTCGGTGTGGGGCAGGACGCGGGCGGTGTTGGCGTCGAGTGCCGTGACGCCGCGGTCGGCCATGCACCGCTTCATCTCGCGCCGCAGGGCGGGGTCGGCCAGCAGCGGCATCGGATCGCCGTCGGGCTGGCCGCCCAGCAGGCGCAGGCCGACATGGGCGCAGCCCTGGTCCGCCGCCACCGTCACCATGTCGGGCGGCGACAGTTCCGGCACCGTGTAGTAGGAGAGCGACAGCGGATTCATGCCGCGCCTCCCGCCGCCTCGAGGGGAGACGGAGCCGGACGGACGCCGCCATATTGTGCCCAGGTGCCGGCGACGTGCCATCCGGCATCCACCACCAGATTGACGCCGGTGATCGCCGACGCCCGGTCGGAAGCAAGGAACTCGATGCTCTCCGCCACCTCGCGCGGCTGCACGATCCGGCCGAGCGCCGTGAATTCGGCCGGATCGGCGGCATAGCGGCCCGACCGGATCCGTTCAACCACCCGCGGCACCAGCGTCGAGCCGGGCGAGACGCAGTTGACCCGGACCCCGGCGCGCCCCCACTCACCGGCGAGGTTGAGCGTCAGGCTGACCACCCCCGCCTTGCTCGACGCATAGGCATGGACCGGCACCGAACCGATGGCGGCAATCGACGCGATGTTGACGATGCTGCCCCGCGCCTGCCGCGCCATACGAGTGCCGAAGGCGCGGTTGGCGTAATAGGTGCCGGTCAGGTTGACGTGGACCGTGCGCTCCCACACCTCCAGCGGCAGCTCGGCCGGCGGCAGCACCGGCTGAAAGACGGCGGCGGCGACCACCAGCGCACCGACCGGACCATGCGCCACCTCGATGGCGGCGGCCGCCCGCTCCACCGCATCGGCGTCGGCGATGTCAAGCGCCAGCGAGACACCGCCGAGTTCACCGGCCACCCGCTCCGCCGCCGCCGGGTCGAGGTCGGCGACGGCCAGCCGCCAGCCGCGCGACGCCATCAGCCGGGCGGTCTCTTCGCCGATGCCGTTGCCGCCGCCGATGACGACGGCCAGCGCGCCACCCGTGGTCGATATCTGCGGTTTCATGGCGGAATACCCCGTCATTTGCGCAGATCGGCAGCGAGGAAGGAGTCGTCCAGCACCTTCGACCAATCCACCGGGCCGGACCACTCGCCCATGCGCTCCATGCCCTTGACCCAGATGTTCAGGGCATCCATGTCAAAGTCGCCCTGGCTCCAGTACTTGATCGCCGCCATGCGCTTCATTGAGGTGGTTGCGACCTCAATCGGCAGCGTGTCGCCATAGCGCTTGGCGACCATCTTCGCCGCCTCTTCCGGGTTCTCGTAGATGAAGTTCACCGCCGAGCGCCAGGCGGCGAGCAGCCCGCGCAACTGGTCCGGGCTCTTGCGCATGAAGTCGCCGGTGGCGACGCCCACGGTCGGCGTCATCGACGGCAGGTTCTCCAGCGAGAAGGCGACCTTGTAGCGGTCCTTCCGGGCGCTGTAGAGCGGCTCCAGGATCAGCGCCGCATCCACCCCGCCCTGCTCCAGCGCCGACAGGCCCGAGCCGACCGATCCCAGCGCCACCATGTCGGCCTTGCCGGGATAGCCGGCCGCCTCGAAGGCCATGACGACCATCAGCTCGCTCGACGATTTCGGCGCGGTGATGCCGACCTTGCGGCCGACCAGATCCTTGACCGAGGAAACGCCGCTGTCCAGCCGCGTCACCCACAGCAGGTCGTCCACTCGGCGGATCGCGGTGTGGACGATGCGGATGTCCATGCCCTGCCTGATGCCGGCCAGAGCGGTGGAGGTGCTGACGATGCCGTAGCCTAGCCCGCCGCCCACCATGTTGCGGATGCCGGTGCCGCCGCCAACCGAACTCATCACGTCGGTGACGTCGACGCCGTTCTTCTTGTATTCGCCCCGCTCCAGCGCCACGGCGATCGGGGCGGTGTTCAGCAGAGCGCCGTAATGGGACGCCATGATCTCCAGCGCATGGGCCTGCGGCGCCGAGGCCAGAAGGCCGCCGATCAGCGGCACCGCCGCCAGCGCGCGGGTCAGGAAATGGGTGATGGTCATGGCGTCCCTCCGTTATGGGTTTTGTCTTTTCTCAGCAGGCGGCGGGCGTTGCCGGCCAGCGCCGGCGACACGGCGCCGTGGTGTCCGTCCTCCGGCTGGTCCCAGCCGGCGAAATTGGTGCCGAAGACCAGCCGGTCCGGCCCAACCACCTGCGTCAGCAGCGCCAGCGCCCGGTCGTCGTTCAGGTGCGTGTCGAACCACAGGCGCGACAGCATCTCCTCGAAGGCCCCGTCCTTCTTCATCGACTGGCTGGCCCAGGGCCGCTTCATGCCGGCCTGCGCCAGCCGCCCGGCGGTGAAGGCGGCCGCACCACCGCCATGGCTGATCCAGACATCCAGCCGGGGATGGCGCTCCAGCACGCCGCCGAAGATCAGGGTGGCGACGGCGATGGTCTCCTGCGCGGCGAACCCGATGATGACGTCGAGGTCGAAGCGCTTCAGCGCCGGATCGCCGGGCGGACCGTCGATGCCGGCCGGGGCCGGATGCAGGAACAGCGGCACGTCCAGCCGGACGAACGCCTCGTAGAGCCTGTCGAACGCCGGGCTGTGCAGCGGCTCGCCCGCGAATTCGGTGCCGGTCGCCGCCCCCCACAGCCCCAGTTCGCCGACGGAGCGCTCCAGCTCCTCCGTCGCCGCACGCGGATCCTGCATCGGCAGGGCGGCCAGCCCGCCCAGCCTGTCGGGATAGCGCGCGACCAGTTCCGCCAGCGCGTCGTTGTGCCGGCGGCAGAAGGAGACGGCCGAGGGCACGTCGATGTGGTGGAAATAGTTCAGCGGACTGGCCGACAGCACCTGGAAGTCGATACCGGCCTCATCCATGCGGCGCAGCCGCAGCTCCGGATCGGTGAAGGGGCTGTTCAAATGGCGGACGCCGCTCAGCCGGTAGTTGCCGACGCGGTACCAGGGCTGGCCGTTCTCGTCGACGCCATGCTCCGGCCCGTGGATGCCGGCGGCGCCGTTGGTGGCCTCCAATCGGACATGGGCATGGACGTCGATCAGCTTCGCAGTTTCGATGGGCATGAGAAGGTCCTTTCCGCCGGGCGGGCCGGCGGCCGGGAAGGAGGTGACAGGCGAAGAGGACGCTCGAAGGCGGGTGCCGCTCAGGCGACCCGGTGCATCCGGTTGTCGAGCGCGAGCAGCGCGCTGTTGACCGCCAGGGCGAACAGGCCGATCAGCACGGTGACGCTCATCATCGTCGCGGTGTCGTTGACGCTGATGCCGTTCATGATCATGAAGCCCAGCCCGCGCTTGGAGGCGAACATCTCGCCGACCATCACGCCCAGCAGGGTGATGGAGAAGCTGATGCGCAGGCCAGTTACGATTTCCGGGACCGTCGCCGGCACCAGGATCGCGGTCAGCGTCTGCATCCACGTCAGCCGCATGGCCCGGGCCGATCGCCGCAGCACCGGGTTCATGGCGCGGATGGCCCCCATCGTAACCAGCATCATCGGGATGAAGCCGTGCAGGGTGCCGAAGGCGACCTTCGCCGGCATGCCCAGGCCGAACAGCAGCAGGATCACCGGATAGAGCGTGACCTTGGGAATCGCGTAGAGGGTGACGAACAACGGCTCCAGAACGTCCGACAGCGACCGGTTGGCACCGATCAGCACACCCGCCAGCCCGCCGCCGATGCAAGAGATGAGCAGCGACAGCCCCAGCGCCTTCGCCGTCTCCGCCACGTTTTCCCAGAAGGACGGGTTGCCGAACAGGACCATCAGCCGGTTCAGGGTAACGGCGGGCGATGCCAGGGCCTCATCCCCCGCGAGCCCGTGGAACAGCTGCCAGCCACCCAGGATCAGCAGGGCGATAACAGCGGCGGCCACCAGCTTCTCCCCGCCCCCGGCGGTGTCGCGGGCGGCGCCGACACGGCCGGCGCCGGAGCGGTGGCGCACCCGCTGTTCCGCCCAGTGCAGCAGCACCGTCAGGCTGGACACGAAGACCACCACGAACAGCAGCAGCGCGTACATCGTTCGGTCCTGGAGATTGTTGTACGCGAAGGCGATGGAGTAGCCGAGCCCGCTGCCGGCCAGGATGAACTCCGCCCCGATGACGCCGGTCACCGAATAGCTCAGCGCCAGCTTCACCCCGGTGAAGATGTGCGGCCCGGCGGCCGGAAGCTGGATCAGCAGCGCGTCCTGCACACGGTCGAGGCGGTAGGTGCGTCCGACCTTGCGCAGCACCGGCGGGATGCGGTCCAGCCCCGACAGCGTCGCCGTCACCATCGCCATCACGGCATAGAGGAAGCCCATGGCGATGATCGGCAGCGCGTTCATGCCGAGCAGAACGATGAACAGCGGATACAGCACGAAGAACGGCAGGGCGTAATAGCTGGCGATCAGCGGCTCGACCGCCCGGCGGACCCGCGGCAGGGCGTGGAGCGCGACGCCGCCGGCGAAGCCCGCGACCATCGCGGCGACGGCGGCGGCGAGGATGTTGCGCAGGGTGAAGCCGATCTGCGACCAGAACCCGTCGGTTCCCATCAGACGGACCAGTTCGGCAAGCATCTCCGACGGCGGGATCATGGTGCCGCGCCCGACATAGCCCAGGCGGCAGGATGCCTCCAGCGCCAGGACAGCCGCGGCGGTGATCAGCAGGCGCTGGATGCCGGCCCGCGTCATCCCACGACCCTCCGCTGGCTGGCCATCGCCTTCAGCGACTCTTCGCGCAGCGTGTTCCACAGGCGGGTGGTGACGTCACCGAAGGCGGGTTCGGCGGCGATGGCGCTGGTCCGGTCGCGCGGCCAGCCGGTCTCGACGATCTCGATGAAGCGGCCGGGACGCGACGACATAACACCGATGCGGTCGGACAGCATCGCCGCCTCGTCCAGCGCGTGGGTAATGAGCAGGACGGTCGCCCCGCTGGCCCGCCACAGCCGCAGCAGTTCGTCGCCCATCAGCAGGCGTGTCTGCTGGTCGAGCGCGCCGAACGGCTCGTCGAGCAGGACAAGGCGCGGACGCATCACCAGAGTGCGAGCGATGCAGACACGCTGGCGCATACCTCCGGACAATTGGTTGGGATAGGCGTCGGCGAAATCGTTCAGACCCATGAAATCAATGGCATGGCTTACGCGGTCCTCCGCCTCGGCGCCACGGAAGCCGGCGCGGCGCAGGCCGAAGCCGATGTTGTCGCGCACGGACAGCCAGGGGAACGACGCATCCTCCTGGAACACCACGCCGACCCCGTCGGGAACCGTGCCGCGCACGCGCTTGCCTTCGAAGGTGATCGTACCGTCCGTGGGGCTGCTCAGCCCGGCCAGCACGTCGAGCAGCGTGGATTTACCGCAGCCGGACGGCCCGACGATGGAGAAGAACTCTCCTCGGCGCAGTTCCAGATCGACCGGCCCCAACGCATGGATCGCCGATCCGAAGATGCGGGTGACACCGGTCATCACCGCATGGCTTCCTGCCGTCAGACCGTTGGGACCCGGGGCGCGGCCGAACGGTATGGGCTGCGCCGGATGGGACCCGCCTGCCGGATCCTCGGGGACCGGTGCTCTTTCTGACGATAGACCACGCATGGGCTGCATCTCCCTCCCGGTGTCGGGCGTTCCGCCTGAATTCTGTTTGTTTTGTAAGCATACAAAAGCAGCCCGCCGGCTCTGTCTAGGACAGCTTTGGACCACCCCCATACAAAAATTGTTTGTCCTCCCCCGCCGCCGATGCGAGGCTTCGGGACCATGCCCGGGGCGTACCGACCTGCCTGCCGTCGCTCCGATACAAGCGATGTGAACGGCCGCAACGGCCGCCAAAGCAATGGATCCCGCAGATGCGCAGCCGCCAGCTGGAAAGTTTCATCCTCGTCTGCGAATTGGGCAGCATCAGCAAGGCGGCGCTGGCGTTGAACATCGCGCAGCCGGCGCTGGGTGTGCAGATCAAGGCGCTGGAGAGAGAGTTCGGCGTGCCTCTGCTGGTCCGCACCGTCACCGGGACCCACCCCACCCCGGCCGGCCTCCTCTTCCTGGAAGAGGCGCGGCTGATGGTGCGCCGCCTGCAGGATTTAAAACGCTCGTTGCGCGAGGTTGCCGGACAGGTTCCGAGAACGCTGGCCGTGGGACTGACCCCCAGCCTGTCGGGGCTTCTGGCCGGCAGGTTGATGGAACGGCTGCACGGCGCCCTGCCGGGGGTCGAACTGAAACTGTTCGAGGAACTAAGCCACTCCCTTATCGGTCATGTCTCCTCGGGCAAGCTGGATCTCGCGCTGGCCTACACGGTGCCGCGCAGCCGCATGCTGCACCGGGAGCCGCGGCTGAACGAGGCGTTGTGCCTGATCACCCATCCGGGCTCGCAGTTCGACGGGATCGGTCCGCTGTCACTGGCTGCCATCGCCGACGCCGAACTGGCGATGCCGAACGAGGGCGATCTGGTCCGGCGTCTGGTCACCGGCGCGATGACCGCGCGCGGGCTGGTGCCGAACGTCGCCTTCTCGCTGGAATCGATGCAGGCGATCAAGGACATGGTCCGGCGTGGACTGGCCTGCGCGATCCTGCCGCACAGTGCCGTCGCGGAGGACGTCCAGACCGGCACCCTGGTGATCCGGCCGATCTGCGACCCGGCACTGATGCGCACGCTGTTCCTCATTCATCCCACCGGAAGCGAAATGAATGCCGCCACGTCACAGGCGCTGCGCATCATCGACGACCTGCTGGACGAGTTGAGGCACGAGGACTCGAACTTCACCGTCGCGACGGAGCAGGATTGACGGTTCCATCAGGTCTCGCGCCAAGGTGAGCGAGTGGGCGCAGAGAGCCCGTCCTCCGGCTCCGTGTTGGTCAGGCGACAGCGAGCAGGTCGGCAAGGCACCGTCAATTTGTCGGCGCCGGTGATGGTGGCGGGCGCGGTATGACCAGGAATGCCCGGTGGACAAAGGTGATTACGCGGCCAGGGGCACGCCGGCCACCTCGGCCGAGGCGGCGAAGGCTTGGGCTCGGGCGGTGCGGTACTCGGCAGCGGGGCGACGGTAGCGGCGGAGGTGGACGAGGTTGTTGATCGGGTCGTGAATGGAGAGGAATCGCTGCACCTGCCGGGGTGACTTGAAGCGCTTCATCTGCCGCTCGCGTCTGCGCGTCGGCTGATGGCTGGTCTCGGCCCGGTTGTTGAGGCCCTTATGCTGGCGGTGCTCGCTGCGCAGCTTCAGGGCCTTCTTGGAGGCTGCGTAGGACTTCAGCTTATCGGTGATCAGCACCCGCGGCGCCCGGCCCTGCCTCTTCAACAGCTTGCCCAGCAGACGCTTGCCCGCCTTCGTGTCGCGCCGGCTTTGCACGAGCACGTCGAGAACAAAGCCGTCCTGGTCGAGCGCCCGCCACAGGTCGTGCTTCTTGCCGGCGACGCTGATCACGACTTCATCCAAATGCCACGTGTCGCCGCGCGCAAGGCGCCGTTGCCGGATGCGGGTGGCGATCTCTCGGCCGAACTTCAGGCCCCATTAGCGCACGGTTTCATGGCTGATCGTGAGACCACGCAGCCCCACCATCTCCTCGACCATCCAAAGGCTCAGCGGAAAGCGGAAGTGCAGGTACACCGCGTAGCTGATCACCTCGGCAGGGAAGCGGTAGCCGGCGTACATCGCATCGGGGCGCGTCGTCATGCCGGCCCCATACCGTCACCCAGGCGCCCCTGCCAGCCCGAACTTGACGGTGCCGATTCCACCATTTCCCGCCCATGCCAAGGGCAACGAGGTCCGGTTTCCTCGTGGAGAGGCATCACCGTCCAAAAACGTTAGCCTTCTCGGACACAAGCCGTAGCTTTACAAACTATTAAAAGAAAAGGGAATTTACGGCATCAGGCCGAGCCTCTTCCGGACAGCGGCTTTGAAGCCTATTTCCACACGCATCTTGGACCGACCCGCACTCGGCTCTCGGCGACATCACCCCGGACCAGGCCGAGTTTCGAGCCGCTTGACCCGGTGTCCATTCTGCCGGGGAAGGTCACTTGGGGTTCACGCCGACGTTGGCGACGCTCGGGATCGGTCTCCGTCCCTACTGTCAGCTAGCGACCCCTGGGTCGTCAGCTCAGACTTGGCGCGAAACCTGACGGAACCCCGTGTTCCGCGGCAGCCGGCAGGTGTCGGCAATCTGCCGCTGGCTGGCACCGAACTCATCCCACAGACGAAGGAATTCTCCGATCCGTCGCATGTCCGACCTTGCTCGAAGCTTCCCTATCCTCCTTGACCTGTGCCGAGGAAGGATCATGGACATATCAAAGGCTGGTTCGGCCCCCGACACCACCCCTACGTGTGGGCGAATTCACGGAAACGGACGGGTGCTTTCCGCTGAAATATGCATCTGTGGGGGCGAATGCCGAATGACTGAGCTACTCGACCACGGCCATGGCCTAAGCCTGAGGTCAGAGATGACGGAACCGGCTTGACCGTACGAGCAACCAATGGTCGATTGCCTGGCCCTGCCACTCACACTGTCCAGGCCGTTCATGAACATCGACAGCGCCGCCGGCCGTTCCGCCGACCCTTCTAACAACTGCCCGGCGGCCATTCGGACTGAGAACCCTGAGGTGAAAGACGCGCGGGCGAAGAACTCAGCCCTGCATCACCCGCTGCTGGTCGCCGTCAGCTTGGTGCTGGTGGCGCTGAACCTGCGGCCGGCGCTGTCGAGCCTTGCGCCGGTCATGGGCGATGTGGTGCGCGACGCCGGCCTGACGTCTGGGCAGGCAGGCCTGCTGACCACCTCACCCGTGCTGTGCCTCGGCCTCTTTGGAGTGGTGGCTCCACATCTGGCCCAGCGCTTCGGTACGGAACGGATGATATTCATCATGCTGTTGATTCTGGGAGGTGGCGTCGCCCTCCGCGGGGTCGGCAACTTCGCCGCGCTTCTCGCGGGGGCAACGCTGGCAGGTGCTGGGATCGGCATCATCGGCGTGCTTTTGCCCGCTGTGGTGAAGCGTGATTTCCCTCAGAAAATCAGTTTGATGATGGGTGTTTACACCATGGCGCTCTGCGCCGGGGCAGCGACCGCCGCTGGGACGACGGTGCCGCTTGAGGGCGCCTTGGGGCAATGGACCGGCGCCCTCGCCTTTTGGGCGGTCCCGGCCGTGGTGGCGGCGTTGGCTTGGCTGCCGTTGGCACGTGGACGCCAGAGCGCGACCGGACCCGGCAGCCCGTCAGTGCGCGGCCTGTGGAGCAACGGGCTGGCTTGGCAGATCACCCTGTTCATGGGGCTGCAATCGGCATTGGCCTACATCGTGTTCGGCTGGATGGCGCCGATGCTGCGCGACCGCGGGTTTGATCCGACGACGGCCGGATTGATCGTTTCCGGCTCGATCATGGTTCAGGTGGCGGCAGCGCTGGTCGCGCCCATGCTGGCGACGCGCACCCCGAGCCAGAGCCTCGCCGCCGTCTCGATGCTCGGCTGCAGCCTGGTCGGCATGGTCGGCTGTCTCTACGCGCCACTCGGCACCATCGCGCTGTGGGCAGTGATTCTTGGGATAGGACAAGGCGGGGCCTTTGCCGTCGCGCTGACCCTGATCGTGCTGCGCTCGCCCGACAGCCGCACCGCTTCGCACCTGTCGGGCATGTCGCAAAGCGTTGGCTACACGCTGGCCTCAGCCGGTCCTTTCTTGGTTGGGCTGCTGCATGGCTGGAGCGGCGATTGGCACGCCTCCACCCTGCTCTTCGTCGCCATTGCCGTGCTGGCGGGCGTCTTCGGCTTTCTCGCCGGCCGCCCCCGCCAGCTCCGCGTCTGATCAAGCGCTCTGCGAACGGCAGAGCGCTTCCGGCATCGCCCCCGTCGCCATCCGCTCAGTCATAGTGCGTCGGGCGGCGGCCGCGCGGGGCCGCGAAGGGCGAGATCGACCGGTGCAGAAACCGGCCATCGCCTGCCCTGCCAGTCTGGACGCCCTTGTCGATGATGACAGTGCCGCGCAGCAGAACGGTTTCAGGCCAGCCCGTCACCTCCATCCCCTCATAGGGCGTGTAATCGGCTCCGTGGTGCATCAGTTCCTGGGTGATCGTCACCTTGCGGTCGGCATCCCACAGCACGAGGTCGGCATCCGCCCCAATCGAGATGCTGCCCTTCCGTGGAGCGAGGCCGTACATGCGGGCGTGGTTGGTGGATGTGAGGGCGACGAACTCCTGCAGTGAAATCCGCCCCTTCCCTACCCCTTCGGAGAACAGGATCGGCAGGCGGACCTCGACGCCGGGGATGCCGTTGGGAACCCATTTGAAGGCCGTCCGCTCGCCCTGCTTCTTCTTGCCGGCGGGGCTGTCGAAGCGGAAGGGGCAATGGTCGGAGGAGAAGACGGAGAACAGCCCGGATTGCAGGCCGGTCCAGCAGGCGTCCTGGCTTTCCTTGTCGCGCGGCGGCGGGCTGCAGACGTATTTGGCGCCCTCCATGTTCAGTCCCTTCAGGTCGTCGGCCGTCAGGGTCAGATACTGGGTGCAGGTTTCGGCATAGACCTTCAGTCCGCGGCTCTGCGCCCAGCGGATCTGTTCGATGGCATCGGCAGAGGAGACGTGGACGATCATGATCGGCACGTCGACGATCTCGGCGAAGGAGATGGCGCGGTGGGTCGCCTCCCGCTCCACCGGGATTGGGCGGGATTCGGCATGATAGTAGGGATCGGTGCGGCCGGCGCGCTCCAGCCGCTCGGTCAGGAACTTGATGGCGTCATAGCCTTCGGCATGGACCATCACCAGCGCCTTCTCGCGCCGGGCGACGTCGAACACCTCCAGAAGCTCGCGGTCGTTCAGCTTCAGGTCGTCATAGGTCATGAAGACCTTGAACGACGTGTAGCCGTCCTGGACCAGGGCGGGCAGTTCCTGCCCCAGGACCTGCTCGGTGGGGTCGGAGATGATGAGATGGAAGGAATAGTCGGTCAGGCACTGGCCTTCCGCCCGCGCGTGATAATTCTGCACCGCGGCGCGCAGCGACTGGCCTTTGGGCTGCAGCGCAAAGGGAATGACCGTCGTGTTGCCGCCGAAGGCCGCGGACAGCGTGCCGCTGCGGAAATCATCGGCCATGATCGTGCCGTCATCGCCGTCCTGCGCGATGTGGACGTGACTGTCGATGCCGCCCGGCATCACCAGCTTGCCGGAGGCGTCGAGGACCGCTCCGGACGTGTCGAGCCGTTCGGCCAGGGCGACGATGCGGCCGTCCTTGATGCCAATGTCGCAGCGGCTGACATCGGCGGCCGTGACCACCGTTCCGTTGCGCACCACCAGATCGAACTCAGCCATGTGCCTTATCCTGTTCCAGATGTGATCGGTCGGTCATCCTTTGGTCTTCCTGGCGCTCACCGCGCCTGCGGCATGGCCCGGCCGAGCGCCTCGATGAGACGGTCGACCTCGTCGAGCGTGTTGTAGTGGACCAGTGAAACGCGGATTACCCCGTTGACGGCGGCCAGCCCCAGCGTCTCGATCAGGCGCTTGGCATAGAAATCGCCGAAGCGGATGCCGATCATCGATGCATCGACCGCGCTCACCACCTCGTCCGACCGGTAACCGTCCACCACGAAGCTGATGGTCGGCACCCGCAGGGTCCGATCGGCTGCGGAGTGGCCGATGACTGTCACATCGTTGCGTCCGCACAAATAGGCGAGCAGCCGCTCGGCAAGCGCCTCCTCATGGGCGGCGATGGCGTCGAAGGCAGCCTCGATCTTGGCCCGGCGCGGTCCCGTGGCGCCGCAGCGCTCCCCCAGCTCCGCAAGGTAATCGACGATCCCGGTGCAGCCGACGGCGAGTTCGTAATTCACGTTGCCAGGCTGGAGCTTGTAGGGGATCACCGAGCGGTCGATGAAGTAGTGGTTCAGGCTGGGCAGTGCCGCCAGATGCTCGTGCTTGCCGTAAAGTACGGCAAAATGCGGACCATAAACCTTGTAGAAGCTGAAGACATAGTAATCGACATCCCAGCCGGCCACGTCCACCGCGCGGTGCGGGGCATAGGCGACGGCGTCGACCAGCAGCTTGGCGCCGTGCCGGTGCACCAGCCGGGCGATGTCGGCCACCGGATTGATGGTGCCGAGGATGTTCGAGGCATGAGTGACGCAGACAAGCCGCGTGCGTCCGTTCAGCAGAGGCTCCAGGTCGTTCAGCGACAGCTCCAGGCTGTCGGGGCGGACCGCCCAGGTCCGGATGACGGCGCCCTTCTCCTCCAACTTGCGCCAGGGGCCGATGTTGGCCTCGTGATCGCAGTTGGTGATGACGATTTCGTCGCCGGGCCGGATCTGTTCGGCCATCGCCGTCGACAGGGTGTAGAGCAAAGCCGTCGTGCTCGGCCCCATCACCACCTCGTCCGGCCGGGCGGCGCCGATCAGATCGGCGATGTCGGCATGGGCGTCGGCGACCCGTGCGCCGGACTGCCGCGATACGGCGTAGCTGGCCCCTAACTGGACATTACTGGTCAGCAGATAATCCCGGATGCGGTCGGCGACACGCGTTAGGGTCTGGGAACCCCCGGCATTGTCCATGAAGATCCAATCGCCGGCGAGCGCAGGGAACTGGGAGCGGACAAAGGACAGATCGAGCGGGGAGGACGTCACGTTCGACACGGGTTCAGTTCCTTCGGTCAGGTCGTCGCGGTCTGGTCGGCGACCAGCAGCGGCACGGACAGGGAGACGACGCGGCAGTCGGCGTCGGGATCGGGAGCGCGCCACATCATCATGGCGAAGTCGGCGGTCTCGTCGAGTGCCACAAGCGGACAGTGCCAGACCCCGCCGGCATAAGTGATCGCCTGATCGGGACCGGCAATGAAGGCGCGGGCTGTTTCGGGATCCGGTTCGCCATCGGCATCGGCCAGGGCGGCCACCACCAGGAAGCGTCCGCCGGTCATGGGGACGAATGTCTGGCTGCTGAGCGGGTGCTGCTCCATCGCCGTCACGGTGAAGGGCAGGCGCGACGGCGTGAGGCGATAGAGCGCCAGCACCGGCGGCAGCGGTTCGCCGGCGAAGCCCAGCCCATGCTCGGCGTCATAGCGGATGCCGCGCCCGTCATTGACCAGGGACGATCTGCCAAGGCCGGCGGCGAGCACGGTACCGAACGGCGCGAAAACCTCGCCGGTCAGCGGCACCGGCGGGATGCTCCGGAGGGCACTCAATGGTTCAGCACCGCTTGCAGGAAGGCGCGGGCACGCTCCTCCTTGGGCGCGGAGAAGAAGGCGTCCGGCTTGGCCTCTTCCACGATCTGGCCGCGCTCCATGAAGATCACGCGGTCGGCCACGCGGCGGGCGAACCCCATCTCGTGGGTGACGACCACCATGGTTACGCCGGTGCGGGCCAGCGACTGCATGACGTCGAGCACCTCGCCGACCATCTCCGGGTCAAGCGCCGAGGTCGGCTCGTCGAACAGCAGGATTTTGGGCTCCATCGCCAGCGCGCGGGCGATGGCGACGCGCTGCTGCTGGCCACCCGAAAGCTGGCCGGGAAATTTGCCGGCCTGTTCGGCGATGCCGACGCGGGTCAGCAACTCCATGGCCCTGTCCTCCGCGGCCTTCGGCGTCAGCTTGCGCACCCGGATCGGCGCCAACGCGACGTTGCGCAGCACGGTCATATGGGGAAACAGGTTGAAGCTCTGGAACACCATCCCGACCTCGCTGCGGACGGCCGCCAGATTGGGGCCGGGCCGGACGGCGACGTCGTCCACCAGAACGGTTCCGCCGTCGTAGGTCTCCAGAAGGTTGATGCAGCGGATCAGGGTCGATTTGCCCGAACCCGAGGGGCCGAGCAGAACGACGACCTCGCCTTCCGCGACATCGAGGTTGATGTCGGACAGGGCGCAGAAGCTGCCGTACATCTTGCGCAGGTCGCGGATGGAGATGATCGGCCGGGCGGCGGACGGTGCGGGCGCGGCCACGCCCCGTTCCCCCGTTTGCATATTCTTGGTCTGCATCTCAGCGGCGCTCCCGGGCAAAATGTCTTTCCAGCGAGCCCACGGCGCGCACCATCGGCAGGAGCAGGAGCACATACAGCGCGGCAGCGCCGATCAGCGGCGTCGGATTCGCCGCCAGTGCCTGGGCCTGGGTCGCTTGCTTCAACAGGTCCGGCATCGCGACGACGGAGGCGAGTGCCGTGTCCTTCATCACGTTGATGCAGTTGCTGGTCATCGGCGGGATGACGACGCGGACGGCCTGGGGCAGGATGATGTCCCCCATCATGCTCCAGTAGGACAGGCCCAGCGCCTGACTGGCCTCGAACTGGCCGCGGGGGATCGCCTGGATGCCGGCCCGCAGGATTTCCGCGCTGTAGGCGGCGCTGACCAGAGACAGGGCGGTGGTGGCGGACGCGAAGGGGGAAAGTCGGATTCCAACGAACGGCAGGGCGTAATAGACGATGACCAGAAGCACCAAGATGGGAATGGCGCGGAACAGGTCGATGTACAGCACCCACAGTCCGCTCAGGGTCGGCGGGCCGTAAAGGCGCAGAAGAGCGAGGATCAGGCCGCCGATGAGGCCGAGCGCGATGCTGAGAATCCCCAGCGTCAGCGTCGTCCCCAGCCCCATCAGCAGGAGCGGCAGCGCATCCCACAGCACCCTTCCGTTGAAGAAGGTGTCAATCAAGTCCATGAGAGAATGTCCAGGCATGGGCCGGGTCCAGGCCGTAAGGCGACGGCCCGGAGGCTACGGCCGGGCATGACACCGCTCGGGCGCCACGTCCCCGGCCATTAGGTGCAATTGCGGGGAGACGGTCCGCGTTCAGGACTTCTTCGGAATGTCGAGAACCTTGACGGTGCTGCCCTCGGCCTCGGGTTTGACGCCGAACCACTTCTCATGCAGGGCCGCCAAAGTTCCGTCCTTCTTCATCGCGGTGATCTGCTCGTTGACGGCGGGTAGCAGCGGGCTGTCCTTGGCGAACATCACGGAATAGCGCTCGCCGGTCGGGATGCGCTGGACGACTTTGAACTGCGGCTTGTCCTTGGTGTAGTAGAGCAGGGCCGGAATGTCGCTGATGTAGCCGTCCAGGCGCCCGGCCCCAAGATCGAGCATGGCCGGCTGCAGCCCCTCATAGCGGCGGACGTCGCCGAAGCTGTATTTCGCCTGGTTCTGGTTGGCCCACATGTCGCCGGTGGAGCCGGTGTCGACGCCGAGCGACTTGCCCTTCAGGTCCTCGACGCTCTTGAGCGGGGTGTTCGCCCGCACGGTCAGCGACTGGTCGCTGTCATAATAAGGCTGGGCGAAGGAGACCGAGTCCAGGCGCTTGTCGGTGATGGTGATCGACGAAATCGCCATGGCGATCCGACCCGACTGGACGGCGGAGAACAGACCGTTGAAGGGGATGTTGACGATCTCCACGGTTTTGCCCAGGCGCTTGGCCGCCTCGTTGACCACATCGATCTCGAAGCCGACGAACTTGCCGGATGCGTCTTGGAACTCCCACGGGACATTGCCGATGTTGGCGCCGACGGCGAGGTCGGCGGCGTGGGCCGGTGCGAAGTTGCCCCAGACGGTGGCCGTCGCCGCCGCGAGGAGAGCGAATTTGAGAATCTGTCTGCGCATGGCTGTACCTGCATCTCCCTGCATGGGTGGGTGAATGCCTGACGCGAATCCCTGAAAGCCGGTGGTATTTTTCTTTGGTCTGATAGGCCGGACCGGTCTGACCAGTTGGATTGCACGCCCTTTCTGAGCTATTGTCAAGGCGTCGCGTGGGGCACCCCGGCAAGAACAACGACAGACAGGGATCGGCAGGATGCGTGGACGGCTGTTGGTGCCACAGGCGGCGGTCGAGAAGATCCGCCAGATCATCGACGAACAGGGGCTGCGTCCGGGCGACCAGTTGCCGCCCCAGCGCGAGCTTGCCGAAAGGCTGAGCATCAGCCGCGCGTCTCTGCGCGAGGCACTCTCGGCACTGGAGACCCTTGGCTTGATCAGGATCGAGGTGGGGCGTGGCGTCTTCCTGACAGATGGAAAGCCACCGGACCCGGTCGCCGCTTGGCGGTTCGCCGACCTCTATTCGCCCCGCGAAGTCTACGAGGCGCGCTTGGCGTTGGAACCACAGGCCGCCCAACTGGCCGCTATCGCCCTGCCCGACACCGCACTCGAAACGCTTTCCAGCACGCTGGTCCGGATGCGCACCGCCTTCCAAGCACATGACTTCGCACAAGCCGGATTGGAGGACAGCAATTTCCACCGCCTGATCGTTGAAGGCTGCGGCAACCGCATGTTCATGGACCTGTTCCGAACGGTTGATGCCGTGGTTGCGGAGATCCAGAGGCTTCCTTTCGCGCAGGAGGACCGCGTTTGGGAAACCCTGGAAGAACACGAACGGATTCTCGAGGCTTTGCGATCGCGTGACTGCCCCCGCGCCGCTCAGGCAATGTCTGACCATATCACTGGCGCAGCGGAACGGCTCGGCATCCTATTGGGTACAGGAGCCGGCTCGAGATCGGATACTCGGCAGCCCCCCGCGGAGCGGTTCGGTTGCAACTTTTGACGGTGTTCGCGGAGGGCATTACCACGTAAACTGCGGAGTTGGCGAGCCCAAGCTGCCCCCATCCGCGCCGTCGCCTTCAACCTGGACTGTGGATCGACGTCCAATCACGGCCACACGGAATGATGGTTTACATCGTTGATTTCGATAGAAAAATCCCACTGCAGAGGACATTGGTGCGAAATTCGTTGGAAGCTGGCGATGTCGCGGTCTTGGCAGGTATCAGAGGCGCCCCGCTGAAGTTGAGACCCGCATGCCGTATAAGGCCAACGAGAGCCGCCGCCACAAGATCCCCCGCGCCCGCTACCGGGTGGAGACCTGGTCGGCCTACGATGCGGGGCTGCGTCGGCGTGGCGACCTGACCATCTGGGTGACGCCGGAGGCTATCGCTGGCTGGACGCCGGCGCGTTCTGGCCGGCGAGGCCGACCATCGCGCCACTCGGACCTCGCCATTGAGGCTGGGCTGATGCTGCGCTTGGCGTTCGGACGGCCGTGGCGGCAGACCGAAGGCCGGTTGGGTTCGTTGATGCGCCTGCTCGGCCTGGACTTGCCGGCTCCGGATCACACGACCTTCTCCCGCCGCAGCGCCGACCTTGAGGTCGCGTCGGCGCTGGTCAGGACGGACGGGCCAGTCACCGTGGTCATCGACTCCACGGGGCTGAAGATGTTCGGCAAGGGTGAGTGGCACCTGGAAAAGCACGGTGGTCAAGCGCGCCGGAGTTGGCGTGACTGTGCTATCGAAATCCGGCCCACCGTGCTGATGAAATTTGGCCCCCTGCCCCGATCGTGCACCGTTCCTTTCCAGCGACAGCTGGAGGGGCGACATGGACAGGAGACGGAAGGTGGAGCTCTTCGAACAGCTACGGCGTGAATACGAGTTTGGCGTCGGTACGGTCAAAGGCGTGGCCCGGAAATTCGGCGTCCACCGACGTATGGTGAGACAGGCTCTGGCGAGCGCGATCCCGCCGGAGCGCACCTATAAGGAACGCGTCAAGCCGGTGCTGGGGCCGGTCGCCACGTTCATCGACAGCATCCTGGAGGCTGATCGCCGCGCCCCGCGCAAGCAGCGTCACACGGCGCGTCGGATCTGGAAACGGATCCGCCAGGAGATGCCGGAGGTGGCCGCTGCGGAGAGCACGGTGCGCAACTACGTGCACGAACGCAAACGCGCGTTGGGTCTGATCAGTCGGGAGACCTTCGTGCCGCAGTCCTATGATTGGGGACAGGAGGGCCAGGTAGACTGGTATGAGGCCTACGCTGATCTCGACGGCGAGCGCCTCAAACTGCAGGTCTTCTGCATGCGGGCGATGGCCAGCGGTGGCGCCTTTCACCGCGCCTACCGACATGCCACCCAGCAGGCCTTCCTGGAGGCACACGAGCATGCCTTCCATTACTTCGGCGGGGTGTTCAGAGTGCTGCGCTACGACAATCTCGGCAGCGCGGTGCGCAAGGTGCTGCGCGGGCGGCTGCGTGAGGAGACGGAGAGGTTCATCGCCTTCCGCTCACATTGGCGCTTCGAAGCGCAGTTCTGCATGCCGCAAGCCGGGCACGAGAAAGGCGGGGTTGAGGGCGAGAACGGACAGTTTCGGCGCAATCATTGGGTTCCGGTGCCGTGCGCCGGCGATCTCGCCGTGCTCAACGAGGTGCTGCTGCTGGGCTGTCGAGAGGATGAGCGGCGCGTCATTGACGGCCGCCAGCACAGCGTCGGAGAGGCGATGGCTATCGAACGCGAGCGCTTGATCGACTTGCCCGAGAATGGCTTTGATCTCGCCGACATCAGCTTCCCACGGGTCGACAGCGCCGGCTGCGTGCTGGTCAAGACCAACGCTTATTCGGTCCCGGTACGCGTCGGCACGCGTGTGCACGCCAAGCTTTATCCGGCACATCTGGAGGTCTGGCACGAGGGGCGGATGGTTGCCCGCCATGAGCGTTGCTACAGACGGCGCCAGCAGATCCTCGATCTTGAACATTACCTGGAGGTGTTGGAGCACAAACCCGGGGCCTTGGCCGGTTCCAAGCCGCTGGAGCAATGGCGTCAGCGTGGCCGCTGGCCGGCTGCTTATGACGCCTACTGGCAGCGCCTGATCGAACGCCATGGCCGTCAGCACGGCACCCGCGCCATGGTAGCGGTGCTGGGGTTCGGTAAGATATTCGGTTATGAGCGCTTGCAGGAGGCGGTGGCCGCGGCTCTACAGATGGGCTGCTCGGATGCCGAGGCTGTCCGCTATCTGCTGACCGCCGACCAATTGCAGCGTCCACCCTTGGACAGCGTTGAGGTTGGGGCACTCGCCCGGTTCGACCGGCCGGCGCCCTCGCTGGACAGCTATGATCAGCTGCTAAGCTAAGAGGTCGCGCCATGAACCGGACCACAGCCACCTTGGCGGCCAGCACCACGCTGATCGAGCAGTCCATTCGCCAGTATTGCCGGCTTCTGAAGATGCCCACGCTGGCGGCACAGTTTGACCGTCTGGCGCAGACAGCGCTGCGCGAGGGGCACAGCCACGTCCAATACGTAGAGGCATTGCTGGCGGCGGAGGTCGAGGAGCGCGAGCGCAAGGCAGTGCTGCGCCGCATCCAGGAGGCCCGCCTGCCACGCGTGAAGACCCTGGAGGAGTTCGAGTTCAGCCAATCGCCACTGCAGGCCAGCCGTCTGGCCGATTTGGCGGGTGGCGGCTACATCGAGCGTGCTGAGCCGATCGTGCTGATCGGAGAAGCGGGTACCGGCAAGACGCATGTCGCAATCAGCCTGTGCGTGGCCGCCTGCCGACAACGGCGGCGGGTACGCTTCACGACGGCAGCGGCGCTGATCAATGAGCTGGTCGAAGCGCGGGCGGAGAACCAGTTGAGCCGCGCTCTAGGGCGCTGGGAGCGGGTGGAGGTGGTGTGCATCGACGAGTTGGGCTACGTGCCGCTCGCCGATGTCGGGGCTGAACTGATGTTTCAAGTTATCGCTGACCGAGCGGAGAAGGCGGCGCTGATCGTGACGACGAACCTGCCGTTTTCCGAATGGGGCCAAGTGTTCCCCAATCCTCGGCTGTGCAAGGCGGTGCTCGACCGTGTCACCGATCGCGCGCACATCCTCGAAAACGGCGATACGTCCTATCGCTTCCGCCGCACCCTGGCCAAACGCGGGCAGAAACATGAATGAAATCTTGCGATCGACGCTCGCCCCGGCGGGTCCACAGGCAAGGCGGGGGCCGCCACCCAGCGCAATGAAAACGCGGCGGCGGCCCCCGTTGCCTATGGACTGCCGGGACGAGCTGCTGCGCACAGCCAGGAAGTCGGTTATCGGCTATTCAGCTGCCAACCCATGGGAGGTGGGCCAGATTTCATCAGCAAAGTGGGCCATGGTTCGTTGACACAGCCAGTTGGCGAAAGCTGCACCTCGCGGTCAATCCAGACACGGGTGAGATCCTCGCCTCGGAGTTGACGTCCAACGAGGAGGGGGATGCCTCTCTGGTCGCTCCATTGCTCGACCAGATCAAGCGCCCGATCGGCGCGGTCCTGGCCGACGGCGCGTACGACGCCGTCGCGGCACTGGCACCGAAGGCGGAGGTGATCATCCCGCCGCGCGCGACCGCAGTGGTGAGCGGGAGCACCGAGACCTCCCCCACCCGGCGCGACCGCCACATCCAGATGATCAACGAGCATGGTCGGCTCGGCTGGCAGCGGACAGTCCAGTACGGCCGCCGTTCCTTGGGCGAGGTGGCCATGATGCGCTACGAGCAACTCATCGGGCGCAGCCTCCACGCCCGGAGTCGGCCTGCCCAGAAGGTCGAGGCGGCCGTCAGCTGCGAGGTGATCAACATCATGACCAGCTTGGGCATGCCCGTCTCGCGCAAAAGCGCCTGATCACCGCAGTCGGTCGGCGGACTCCACTTGCGCGCCGAATTGTGCGCCAAAGTCGCACCTCATCGCTTTCGTCCAAATCGCCCTTAACTCGATCCTCGCACGGCGCCTAAAGCGGCTCGTTCCCCAGGAGGTCCGCGCATAACTGCCGCAAACAGCTTCTCAGTTGCGGCAGACCTCTCAGGCCTTCAACTCAGCAAGGCGCTGCAAGACGGCTTCCTCCCGGACGCTCTCTGCTCGGGCATCAGTCCAGGCGTCCCCGCAGGCGCCGCACGTGGTAACAGGGACCTGCACATCGACGGTCGCCATCAGGACGTCCCCGGGCCCATAGGGGAAACGGACCGCCTGCGCTTCCACGCTGTGGATGAGGTGTGCGCTCCCGCACTTCGGGCAGAGCTTGTCGAGGGGTTCGCCGAAGTCCGTGTTCAACATCACTTTCTGTTTTCCTTTACGGGTATAGAGCGCAGGCCGTCTCAGCGACGGACCCACCGGCCCATTATCGTCCACCAGGCGCCCCACTCCAAGCTTGTGGAGGAGCTGTCGGCATTTTTTCAGGCGGCAATGCCCTCTTGTCGCCGTCTATACGTCGCAATGCCGCGATGCCCATGTCGGTAAAGCGGGCCGTCAGCCAATGGGATCCATCGTCGTCCGGGGTGAGCAGACCCCGGTCGATCATTTCCTGCAAGGTGGCTCCCGGCTTCGGCTTGCCCCCGTGTTGGGCCCGGTCGCCCAGCGGTGGCGACCGCCCTGGCGACGGTGGAGGGGCTGGTGAGCGTTCTGATCGATGCCACCGGGTTGAAGGTGTTCGGCACCGGGGAGTGGCACCTGGAAATGCACGGCGCATCGGACGTGGCGGAAACCGCATCCGGGTGTTGACCCAGATACCGGCGAGATCCTCGCGTCCACGCTGACCGCCACGGACGAGGGCGACGCCTCTTTGGTCGGCCCCTTGCTCGATCAGATCATGCGCCCGATCGCGACCGTTATCGCGGACGGCCTCTACGATGGGAACCCGACTTATCGGACCGTGGTCGCCCACAGCCCGGTCGCGGCGGTGATCATTCCACCGCGCTCGACGGCGGTGCCGAGCGACACGGCCGACACCACCTCCAGCCAACGCGATCGCCACATCCAGTTGATCAACGAGCGCGGTCGGCTGGGCTGGCAGCGGGCGGTCCGCTACGGACGCCGCTCCTTGGGCGAGGTCGCGATGCTGAGGTACAAGCAGTTGATCGGCCGCGGCCTGCACGCCCGGACTCTGCCGACGCAGAAGGTCGAGACCCGCGTCGGCTGCCAGGTCCTCAACATCATGACCGGCCTCAGGATGCCGGTTTCCCGCAAGGTCGTCTGAACGCCAACTGCCCAGGGCGGAGTCCGTCAACGTGCTGAGCTCTGCACCAATGTCGCGCTGAACCTGTTCCATGAGCATGAGCGGTTGGTGGCTGAGGAGATGGCCAAACTAGAGGCCGCACACCTGACCCGGAGCAAGACGCAAGACATCGCGAGGCCGCGGACCCGGGGCCAGGGTTCGCCTGCCCATTGCCCCATGGCCACCACCATCCGAGCTGGACGGCAGAACGTACTTGCGGGTGGCGCCTGTCTTGGCGAGGAAGAGACCTGGACCATGTGCAGGGCATCGGCAACTGGCGTTCACTTAACAAACGGCAGATCGCGTTCAGTTCACGCCCAGCGCCTGATCAAGAAGAGGCTGCGGGCCATCGGCAAACGGGTTGATGATGGTGACTCCACCCAGCGTACGACTGGCCTGACCATCTTCCGACAGGAGGAGCCGGCACCCGTGACGCTTTGCTGTCGCCCAGATCATCGCATCCCAAAACGACCAGCCATGGTGGGTGACTGCGTCCATGGCATCCGTGAGGCACGCGTCGTCCGCCGCCACCACCGGCAATATGTCGCGCCACTGCTGGACAATTTCTGTTGCTCGCCCCGGCGGGATGCCCTGCTTCGCGCCGGTGAGGGTGCGGAAGAGCTCTGCCAGAGACTGGAGCGTCAACACGCAGTCCCGGCCAGGGAGGCGGTGGATCAGGCTAACAGCCTGATGGTGCCGCTTCCCGGCGGATCGGTCGACCGCGTAGACCAAGATGTTCGTGTCGAGCGTGAAGCGCATGGCGGTTACCGGTCATAAAGGGCGTCACGGTCAAACCGCGCGTCCCCGAGGTCCACGCCATCTTCCAGCGTCTGGAACAGACGGTTCCAAGCCGAGCCGCCATCGGTTTTGGCGGCAGACCGATCATAAGGCGCCAACTGCGCCACCGGCTGTCCACGCTTGGTGATGATCACGGTGTGCCCGATGATGGCTTGCCCGAGGATCTCGGAGAAATGCCGATTGGCGTCGGCTGCGGATACGGTGCGACGCATCTCAGCTTCCTTGTAGTGATCTCACTACTATATGAACAGTGCTGGCCTGCGTCAATGAGTGAGTAGTGTTTTCACTACTTTAGAGCGACACATCCTGGCCGCTCAGGCGTGCGCGCCAGCGCTGGTGATCGTCGCGCTCTCCGCAAGCTGGACGATGTCAAACCTGCCCAATAAGTTCAGCTGCTTAAGCCGACCGGCGTTGTTGCGCAGAACGCCAGGGCTGACGGCCCCGCGCGTGGACAAGTCGCTGAGACAAGCCCCTCTCGTTTTACCAGCATGGCCGTTCGAGACGGAGTAGCGCGGCAGGTCCGATCCCTCGCGGCATGTCGCTTACCTGCCTGCGGTCCACCTCAGACAAGGAAGAAAGAGCGATCAGATTGCTGTCGGTGATGGCCGTGTCGGACAGTCTCTTGGCGACGGGCGGTTTCTGGAAAGGCTGGAGGGGGTCAGTTGCTGATCCAGGGGTTGAGCAGTGCAACGCCCATCGGCTCGAAATCACGCACGTTGCGGGTCACGACGGTCAAGCGATGAACGAGCGCGGTGGCCGCGATCAGGCTGTCGCCCTGTGGCCGAGGGTCCGGAACGTGGAGCGTCGCACAGCGCTGAGCCACCTCGGCATCGACCGGCAGGATGCGGCCCCGGAAGGCCGGTATCACCTGGGTATCGATCCAGGCGCGCAGCACCGCCCCTTGGGTGGCATCCCGGCGGCCGACCTGCCCTGCGCCCAGCTCGACCTCGAACAGGGTGATGGCGGAGATAAATAAGTCGGCCGGCGGCACGCCGCCCGCCCAGGCGAGCAGGCCGGGGTTGGCCCGCACCGGCCGCCGCAGTTCGGAAATGGCGTTGGTGTCGAGCAGGAACATCAGTCCAGCACCGCCGGCCGGGCTATGTCGTCGATCCGCGCCGGCTCGAAATCGAAGTCGGCACTGGCATCGTCCTGGCGCAGCAACTCGACGATGGAGCCGCCCTGTTCGCCCGACAGGCGTTGATAGGTGTCGTAGCGCAGCAGCACGAAAGCCGGCTCCCCGCGATCGGTGACGATCACCGGACCATCCTCGGCTGCTCGCTTCGCTTCGCTTGGGTTCTGATTGAACTCTCTGCTGGATATCATACGGCCCATGCTATCCACTCCAGACATTATGAGGATGCTACAATACTACATTTGAGCGAGAGCTACCAAACGAAATGTAGGGACAATCCTACAAAGTGGCGTATTGTGGACCGAACTTCATACGGGAGCGATCGCTCTAGATCTTTGTGCTCAAATTGCTCAGGCTCGCCACATGGGACTTTTGACCTTCGTCATAAACGTAACCTTGGACGGCTGCGTCGACCACCAAGAGGGAATCGCTGACGACGAGACCCACGCGTTTTTCACCGGCCTCATGGACGAGGGCGGGGCGATGCTGTGGGGCCGCCTCACCTACGAGATGATGGAGGGCTATTGGCCGGCGGTCGCCCGCGGGGAGGTGGAGGCGCCGCCGGCGATACGCGAGTGGGCGGTCAAGTTAGAAGCCAAGCCGAAGTACGTGGTGTCATCGACACGAAAGGACTTCCCTTGGACCAACAGCCACCACATCGCCGGCGACCTGCGGACAGGCGTGCAAAGGCTCAAGGACGCGACTCCGGCGGGCGTACTCGTTGGCAGCGGCAAACTCGCAACTGAGCTGGATCGGCTGGATCTGATCGACGAGTATAAGTTCCTCGTTCATCCCAGGATCGTTGGCCACGGGCCGACTCTGTACCAGGGCGGGCTGCCCAGTTCGCGACGACTCGAGTTGGTCTCGGTGAAGCCGCTCCATAAAGGCGCCGTCGCCATGCACTACCGGCGCGAACGCTGACTCAGAGACGCCTCAACGCGCCTAGATGCCGTAACGGGCGACGTTGGTGCGCAATTCGATTGACGGTTGGCGGGCGGAGTACCGGGCCGGTATAGAGGCGTCCCCCTGACGCCGAGAGCCACATGCCGTACAAGGCCAACAGGAACCGTCGCCACCGCATTCCGAAGGCCCGCTACCGCGTCGAGAATTGGGCGACGTACGACGCGGCACTGCGTTGGCGCGGGCACCTGACCATCTGGGTGACACCCGAGGCAATCGCCGCGTGGAGGCCGGCGTGGCCGGCCGGCGCGCTACTCGGACATCGCCAATGAGGTTGGGCTGATGCTGCGCCTCGCGTTTGGCTGGCCGTGGTGGCAAACCGAAGGCATCTTGGGCTCGCTTATGCGCCTGGTCGACCTCGACCCGCCGGTTCCCGATCACATGACTTTCTCCCGACGCCGCGCCAACCTCGCGGTGGCGACTGCTCTGGCGAAGGCGGAGGGGCTGGTGAGCGTTGTGATCGATGCCACCGGGTTGAAGGTGTTCGGCACCGGGGAGTGGCACCTGGAAAAGCACGGCTGCACGGCGCATCGGAACTGGAGAAAGCTCCACTTGGCGGTCGATCCCGATACCGGCGACATCCTCGCCTCGAAGCTGACGACCATGCAGGACGGCGATGCCTCGCTGGTCGGCCCGCTGCTCGACCAGATCGAGCGCCCGTTCGGCACGGTGCTGGCGGACGGCGCATATGACGGTGAGCCGGTCTACCGCGCTGTCGCCGCCCACATACCCGACGCCAAGGTGATCATTCCGCCGCGTTCCACCGCGATGCCGAGCGAGACCGCTGCCGGCACCCCCAGCCAACGCGATCCCCACATCCAGTTGATCAACGAGCGCGGTCGGCTGGGCTGGCAGCGGGCGGTCCACTACGGCCACCGCTCCTTGGGCGAGGTGGCCACGATGCGCTACAAGCAACTGATCGGGCACAGCCTCCTTGCTCGCACTCTGCCTGCCCGGAAGGTCGAGGCCACCGTCGGCTGCAAGGTCAAGAACATGACGACCAGCTTGGGCATGCCGACCACCCGCAAGGTCACCTGAGCACCCCTGGCCGCCGGTGAACTCCGCCCTCGCGCCAATTTGTGCACCAAAGTCCTGAGGGGGCGCATCTGGAAGCAAGCCGGCTACGCCAGCCGAAGGCAATGTGGAACCGTAAGCTCTGGCTACAGTTCATCTACCGCAGCCGGGTACCTCACCGAACTGGGCCGTGTCCTAGCTTTGCATTGCTGCAGATGCAGCGAGATTGCGAGTAGGCTGGCGGCAGTGGCGAGGCTTACGACCAGGAGGGACACTGTCGGCCAGCCATGGGCCACCGCCAGTGCACCCGCTGCAGCCGGGCCGAAGACGAGCCCGGCGTTGTTCCCTTGCATCAGGAAACCGATGGTCGCCCCGATCAGCTCGGGGCAGGGCGCCATCCGTGGCGCGGAGTGGATCAGCGCGACCGGGATCAGCCCGGCAAGAGCGGAGAAGACGATGCTGGCGGTGTAGACAAGAGCGCCGGACAACGCGCCACTCAAAACGCCAATGCTGCATACGGCCATTGCTCCAAAGCCGACCAGTAGGATCGTGCGGTGAGCCACACCCCTCGACAACAGGGCGCCGCAGGCAAGATTGCCGAGCGCATTGACCGATACCGCAATCCCGGTGAGCTGACCGCCCATCCTGGTGTCCACGGACAACCGTTCGGACAGGATTGCCGGTAGAAACGCGAACACCGCGAAGTAGGCCGCCGCGAAGAAGGCGAAAAGCCCGGCAAGGAGCCATGGCCCGCTAGCGGACAGTGCCAACCGAACAACACGGGCGATGCTCCGCACGGGAACCATGCGGGCTGGAATGCCACGCGTGGCCGGCACCAGCAGAGCAGCATAGCCAATCAGCAGGGCTGCGTTCACCAGCCAGAAGCCGCGCCACCCCAAGGCGTCCAGCAGTGGCGTTGCAATCAATACCGCGGACATGCCAATCGGCATGAAGGTGCCCCACATGGCCATAGCCCGACTGTGGTCGCTGGATCGCGCGACCGCGACAATCAGGGTCGGTCCCGCTACACTCACCGCCAGGAATCCGCCCCCCTCGACTGCGCGCATGGCCAGGAGTAGCGGCGCATCATTCGCCAAGGCGCCGATGGCGCTGCCTCCGCCCTGCAGGAGGAGCCCACCGAGCGCCATGAACCGGGCGCCGACGTGATCCACCGCCACGCCGATGGTGATGCCCGTGAGCGCGCCGACAATGGCGAACGCGGAGAGCAGCCAGGATGCGGTGCCGAGGTCGAGTGCGAGGTCGGCCTGGATGGCGGCGAGCGCGGCGGGCGCCTTGCCGACTTGGCAGGCCGAAACTACGCCCGCCCCCACGATCAGCAGGATACTCGGCCAGCGAGCGTCATTCCGCGTGTGGAGTGCGTCCATCGCTTACCTCCCGGACGGTGTGCGCAGTCGCTCGCGGCCATGAGCCAGCGCGATGGCGAGTGCGGCCACGTGGCGCCCCTGAAAGCGGGCGCCGTCAAGTTCGTTGGCGCTTGGCCGGCGATCGCCGCCGTGGCCATCGTCGGCGAGCGTCGAGGCGCCATAGGGCGACCCGCCGGTCACCTCGTCCATGCGCATTTGGCCCTTGAAGGTGTATGGCAGCCCAACAACCAGCATGCCCAGATGCAGCAGCACGATATGCATCGACAGGATCGTAGATTCCTGTCCGCCGTGCTGGCTGCCGGTCGAGGTGAACACGCTGCCGATTTTCCCGACGAGCTTGTCCTGGAACCATAGGCCGCCGGTCTGGTCCAGGAAGTTCTTCATCTGCGACGCCATGTTTCCGAAGCGCGTCGGCGTGCCGAAGATGATCGCGTCGTAGTCCGGTAGTTCGTTCACCGTGGCGACCGGCGTTGGGTCGGGCGCGTATCCCGCTGCCTGGGCGACCGCCTCCGGTACCAGTTCCGGAACCCGCTTCACCACGACCTCGGCGCCGGCTTCCCGGGCGCCCTCGGCGATCGCAGCGGCCATGGCCCCAATGTGGCCGTAAGAGGAATAGTACAGAACGAGGATCCTGCTCATGAACCTTCCTCACCCAATGGTTTCATTCAGTGGTGGGAAGCCATAGATGCCATCTCGACATGATGCGCGGAACTGTGAAAAGATTGCTGAGTTTAATCGATCTGATCGATCATGCTGGACGCACTCACGCTCGACCAAATGCGCACCTTCGTCATGGTGGTGGAAGCCGGGAGCTTCCGTGCCGCGGCTGTCCGCCTGTCGCGCGTTCAATCAGCGGTGAGCCACGCGGTGGCCAATCTGGAGGCTGAGCTCGGGCTTACCCTTTTCGACCGATCGGGCCACCGACCTGTGCTCACGCCGGGCGGGCGGGCATTGCTTGCCGACGCGCGTGCCATCCTGTTGAAGGTTGATTCCCTGCGGGCACGGGCGCGCGGCATGTGCGAAGGCGTTGAACTTTCGCTGTCCATCGCGGTGGATTGCTTGTTTCCACTAGCCGCGGTCGGCACCGCCTTGAAAGAGCTGCATGACGCCTACCCTGCGGTCGGCGTCGAAGTGATGGTCGGGCCGCTCGGCGTACCGTTCGCCGCGCTGTGCGAAGGGAAGGCCACGGTCGGGATCGTCGTTGGCCGCGATCTGCGTGATCCGCGAATCGAACTGGAGGCGCTGTCGTCGCTGTCGTTCGTCGCTGTGGTCGCAGCGGCACACCCTCTGGCGGCGCGGAGCCGCGCTGGGGAGGAGGTTACAGCGACGGAGCTGACTGACCACCTGCAGATCGTGCAGGCGGATCCTACCCCCCTGTCGGAGGGGCGCGACTTCGGCGTGCTGTCGCCCGGTACCTGGCGGGTCAGCGGTCAGGACACCAAACAGGCGCTGATCCTGGCGGGCGCCGGTTGGGGGCGGTTACCGCGGTGGGCGGTGGAACGCGATCTTGCCGAAGGGCGCCTGGTGCGAGTGCGGGCTTCGGCGCTTGGGCGCGACGGCGAGGCCGTTGTAGACGCATTCTTGGCACATCGGAACGACACCCCGCTTGGCCCTGCTGCCTGCGCCTTTCGTACCGCGCTGCGCCGAGCAACTCCCCCCTCGCGCGCATAGGCGCGGGTCTGAAGCCGACCGATCCACAGCGCTGAAAGTGGATAATCTCACGGGGCATCGTCACATAAACTGCGGGGCTGGCGAGCCGGAGGTGCGCCGGGCATGGTAGCGGGATAAGACGCGAGCCCGATCCCCACAACTGCCACCGCTTCCCAGCCGAGGGGATCGCGCACGCCGTTTGGCTGTACCACACGTTCCCGCTCAGCTTCCGCGATGTCGAATTGCTCCTGTCCGAGCGCGGTGTCGAGGTCTCATTCGAAACGGTTCGGCGCTGGTGTCGCAAGTTCGCCCAGACCTTTGCCAACCGGTTGCGCCGTCGGCGCCCACGGCCCGGCGATCATTGGCACTTGAACGAAGTGTTCATCAGAATCAATGGAGTGCAGCACTATCTCTGGCGCGCCGTCGATCAGCACGGCGTGGTGCTCGATATCCTGGTGCAGAGCCGGCGCAACACCAAGGCCGCCGAGCGTTTCTTCAAGAAGCTGCTGAAGGGCTTGCGCTACGTGCCGCGTGTCGTCGTCACCGATAAGTTGAAGTCCTATGCCGCCGCCAAGGCCAAGATCATCCCCGGAGTCGAGCACCGGCAAAGTCGGTATCTCAATAACCGCGCCGAGAATTCACACCAACCGACCCGCCAACGCGAGCGGCGGATGAAGCGCTTCACGTCACCGCGCCAAGCCCAGCAATTCCACTCCGTCCATGGCCCCATATACCAGCACGCCCACCCACGTCGACATCGCGTGAGCGCCGCTGAGTATCGCACCTATCGGGCTGACGCCTTCGCCGTCTGGCAGCAGGAGACGTGCGTCCATAAGGTTGCGTCGTAGCTGCCGTTGGCAGTTGCAGGCCTCTTCCCTTGCCTCGCTCACGTTGATGTGACGATGCCCTCGGCATGCCGGTGTCCCGCCGCGCCACCTGAACACCGCGGGATAATGCGGAGCCCGCCAGAATGCTGATTTCTGCACCAACGTTCATTCCTGCCGCTCCCTGTTCCGTTGTGGTTAAAGCCGGCTGCACAAGCGGTAGGCATCCAGGATCGAGGCATGCAGGTCGCGGCTGGCCACCGCATCGCCGATGCGATGCAGGGCGAAGCGGCCTGGCTGCAAATCCTGAGGGTCGCCCGCCAGCAGGCGGTCGATGTCGGTGACCCCGTCATTCAGGGATGCGGTGCGCAGTTCGTGGAACACCCCGTCCATCGGCAGCGTGCCGTGTTCGACGATTATCTGAGCGGTGACGATGACGCGCTCCTGATCCGTCATTTCGTTGCACAGGACGGCGGCAAGGTGATTTCCCTCGCGGCGCACCCGGATCAGGCGGTGATCTACCAAGGGCGTGACGCCCTGCTGATAGAGCCTTTTGCGGAAGCTGGATGTGTCCTGATACGGCATCTCGACCGCCGTGGCCGCGTCGGGCGTGACGAAGGTCACCGTCTTTCCCGCCGCCGCCAGCTTCAGCGCGCATGAGGGTGCCGCCTGCCGGCCGGTGCCGTCATAAATCAGCACGTCTTCCTGCGCCGGGACATGGCCGGACAGCATGTCCCAGACACTGGTGCAATGTTCGCCACCATCCAGCCAGTCCAGGTCGGGGATGCCGCCGGTGGCGACGATGACGATATCCGGCTTCTCGGCGGTGATCTCGGCGGCTTCGGCAAATACATTCAGGCGAATGTTCACGGCCAGCCGCTCAAGCTCGTTCCGGCGCCATTCGGTGATGCCGAGAAGGTCCTGCCGCCCTTCGGCGCTGGCAGCGATAAGGATCTGCCCGCCCAGCCTGCTTCCCGCCTCGAACAGGGTGACACGATGGCCGCGTTCGGCCAGCACGCGGGCGGCCTCCATCCCCGCTGGTCCGCCGCCGACCACCACCGCGCGGCGCGGCGTATCGGCGGGCGTGATCTCGTGGCTCAGCGTAGTCTCGCGGGTTGATGCGGGGTTGTGGACGCAATGCGCCTTGCGATACAGGCAATAGGACGCACCGACACAGGGCCGGATGCGATCTTCTTCGCCGCGCTGGATCTTCGCGACCAGATGTGGGTCCGCGATATGCGCCCGCGTCATGCCGACCAGATCGGCGATGCCTTCGCGCAGGGCATGCCGCGCCGTCGCGACGTCCCGGATGCCGGCGGCATGCATGACCGGCAGCGCGACCTCGGCCCGGAAGCGCCGCACCTCGCTGAGGAACGGAGCGCTGCGCTGGAACATGCCGGGCATGTTGTGTTCGGTCAGCAGCAGATCGCTGTCCATTCGGCCATAAATGCAGTTGAAGAAATCGATATGGCCCTCGCGTTGCAGCATGTGGGCGATTTCGATGCTTTCGTCCATATGCAGCCCGTCCTCCCCCCCTTCGTCGATGACGTAGCGGATGCCGATGACGAAATCCGGGCCGACGGCCTCGCGCATCGCCTCATGCACCATCAGCACGAAGCGGGCGCGGTTTTCGGTCGAACCGCCGAAAGCGTCTGTGCGCAGATTGGTGCGTGGCGATAGGAACTGGCCCATCAGATGCCCGCCGGTCAGGGTTTCCACCCCGTCCAATCCGGCCTGCTTGCAGCGCCTTGCGGCGGCGGCGTAATCGGCGACGACGCGGTCGATATCGGCGCGGTCCATTTCCTTGGGAAAGCTGCGGGTTCGCGTTTCGCGTATGCGCGACGGCGCGATCGCCGGCAACCAGCCGCTGCCCAGCGCGGTCGCCCGCCGCCCGAGATGCGACACCTGACACATGATCGCGGCGCCATGGTCGTGGATGCGCTGCGCCATCGCGCCGAGGTGCGGCAGGATCGCGTCGCTGGACAGATTGAGCTGCCCTCCCCCCCAACTCGAATCGCGCGAGGTCATGGCGGAGCCGCCGATCATCGTCATGGCGATGCCGCCCTTGGCTTTTTCCTCATGGTAGCGTTGGTAACGCTCGGTCGGCATACCGCCCTCATCCAGCATCGAGGCATGGCTGGTGCTGACGATGCGGTTGCGCAGCAGCAGCCCGCCCAGCCGGAACGGCGACAGCAGGGGATCGGAGGTCCAAGTGTTGGACCTGTCGGCGAACTGCATGGAAGATCTCCTTGACGTGCCTTAGGGGCATGCCGGGGCGGGAACAACGCCCAAGGATGAGGCAGCGGTGCGCAGGCAGGAAGCTTGATAAAACTTGCAGGGGGTATACGCTGAGGGTATGGCCCTGCGCAGCATCGCTCCCCTTGCCCGGACCCTGTTCATCTTCGAGGCCGCCGCCCGGACCGGCAGCTTTTCCGCCGCGGCACGGGAATTCAACGTGACCCAGCCGTCGGTCAGCCGCAGCATCGCTCAGCTGGAGGACCGCCTGGGCTTGCGGCTGTTCCAGCGCACCCCCACCGGCATCATGCTGACCCCGGACGGCGACGAGATTTTCCGCACCCTGCGCGACAGCCTGGAGGCGATCGATCGCACGGTCGACGCCGTGCGCCAGCGCGTGGCGAAAACGCGGATCACCCTCTCCTTTTCCAGTTCCTTCGCGACGCAATGGCTGGTGCCACGGCTGCGCTCCTTCAAGGCGGCGTTCCCGTCCGTCGAACTGCGGCTGGATCTGGTGCAGGGAATGCTCGGCCAGCCCCCCGCCAACGTGGATATCGCCACCCGTGTCGTCGAGGCCGATGACCCGCGTTATCACATCTGGCCCTTCGCCCCGGAAATCATCATGCCGGTCTGCAGCCCCGGCTATCTGGCCGAACGCGGCCCCTTGGATGCCGATCCGCAGCGCCATGTGTTCTTGAACCTGAACGACGAACACAAGGCGCATTGGAACCGGCTTCTCAGCTCACCCGAGCGTCTGGAAGCCGTCGGGACCTGGGACGTGTTCTCGGATTACTCGGTCGCGCTGCAGGCGGCGCAGAACGGCGAAGGGATCGCGCTCGGCTGGGTCAGCGTCGTATCCCGCACACTTGGAGAGGGGCTTCTGGTTCGCGCCTGCGCAAGCGAGATACGCACCGGGCGCTGGCATTCGCTCATCGCGCCGAAATCCCGGCCCCTGCATCCCATGGTGCCGGCGATCTGCGAATGGCTCATCGCCGTGATGCTCGACGATCTCAGGCGGATCAATGTGGCGCTTGTTCAATGATCGCTAGGAGCGCGGCGGCCCCCTCGGGGAACGGCTCCCATGCTCCCGGACCTGATCATGGCCGGCATTGTCTGGTACGGTCGGGGCGACGATGCAGGACTGCGGGCAGGATGGGCGCACCCCCCTGCCCGAGCGGGATCGACCAAGCGCGGTTCCCGGGGAGGGAGGAGCTTCGCCGTCGTTCATTCCTGCTCCAGCCACTCACCTATCACCGTGGGGCGGATCGGCGCTTGCGCACGCAGGCGCCCGGCCTCTCCGGCATGCGCAAGCCCGCTGGCGGACGCGATCAGGTCGGACGCCGCGATCTGGCAATAGCGGCCCTGGCAGCGCCCCATCCCGGCACGGCCCAGCGATTTCACCCGGTTCGCCTCCGCCCCGCCATAGACGGCGGTTTCCCGCACCGAACCGGCGGTGACCCCCTCGCAGCGGCACAGGACGGCATCGTCGGGCAGGGCGCGCAGCTGATCGGCCGGCCACGGGAAGGCCCGCGCGATGCCGCGGGCGAAGCGGTCCAACCGGTCGAGCCGCTTCAGGTCGGCGGTGCCGTCGGGTCCCGGCAGGCCCAGGTCGGACAGGCAGGCGGACGCGGCGAGCCGCCCGGCGACCTCCGCCCCGTCGGCCCCCAGCAGGCGCAGGCCGTCGCCGGCCAGATAGACGCCGCTCCGGGCACGCCCCATGCGGTCGGCGCAGGGCAACCATTGCGCCCAGGTCTCGTCATAGGCGAAGCGGCAGCCGGCGAGATCGGCAAGCTGGGTTTCCGCCTTCAGATGCCAGCCGAGCCCGACTGCGTCGCAGGCCATGCTCCGCACCCGTCCGGCGGCGTCCTTCCAATGGACCGCCGTCACGCCGTTGTCCGTCGCCTCGATCCTCTCCAAAGCCACGCCGGCATGGTAGAGCCGCCCCAGCCGCGCCCTCATCGCCAGCCCTTGCAGGGCGAAGGACGGACGGACGGCAAGGTCTGGAAAGGCGGCCATCTGGCCGCGCAGACCGGCAGTGTCGAGAACCGCCGCAACCCCTGCTCCCGCCTTCAGGAGCTGCGTCGCCAGCAGGGTCAGCAGCGGCCCCGACCCGGCCAGCACAATCCGCCGCCCCATCGCGATACCCTGGGCCTTGAGCGCGATCTGCATCGCGCCGAGGCTGTAGACGCCGGGCGCCTGCCATCCCGGCACCGGGGCGAGACGGTCGGTCGCGCCGGTCGCCAGGATCAACCGGTCATAGCCGATCCGGCGGCTTCCGCCGTCCCCCACCGCGTGCAGCACCCCGCCGGCCAGAGCGACGACCGAATGGCGCGGCAGATGGACGATGCGCCCCGCCGCCGCCAGCCCGTCGAAGGTGGTGTGCAGCGCCACCGCCTTGGCGGCCTGCGATCCGTAGAGCGTCTCCGGCGGACGGGTGAAGCCGTCGGGCGGGCGACGGTAGATCTGCCCGCCGGCTCGCGCGCCCTCGTCGATCACCGTCGGGCGCAGCCCGGCAGCCGCCAGCGTCTCGGCGGCACGGATTCCCGCGGGTCCGGCCCCGACGATCACGATCCGCGGTCCAGTCATGGCCAATCCTCCCGCGTCCGGGTCAGCAGCCGCATGCCGTCGGCGACCGGAGTTGAACAGGCACGGATGCGCGGCCCCTGTTCCTGCCAGATCCAGCAATCCTGGCAGGCCCCCATCAGGCAGAAGCCGGCACGCTGTTCCGGGCCGAACTCCGCCTGCCGCAGCGCCGGGGCATTGGTGAGGACCGCCGTCAGAACCGTATCACCCGCAAGGGCCACGCGCTCCACGCCATCCAGGAGGAAGCGGACCGGCGCCCGTCCCGTTTCGGCCAGCCTGACCAGCCGGCCGCCAGTCATCCCGCTCATTCCGCCGCCTCCCGGGCCGGAGCCTTGGACCGCGGCATTTCGGGGAAGCGGGCATGGACCTCCTCCAGCGCGGCTTCCACCCCTTCGGCCCCGCCGCGGCCTCCCATGCGACTGAAGATCTCGGTCTTGGCGAAGAAGCGCCAATGGATCGGCAAGCCGGCGAGGGTCCGCGTAAGCAAATCATAGGCGGCCGCCGTCCATTGCCGCTCGTAGCCCTCGCGCTCGGGACCGTAATGGAAATGCCCGGTGGGGGCCGGCCGGGCCGCACGCAGCCGGTCGGTGGCGTCGATGTCCAGGACCCCGTCGTGGATGACGACCCCATACTCCCGCTCCGCGGCCTCCAGCGAGACGTAGCCGCGCACCACGTCCTGCGCCACCCGCCATGCCTCGCGCGTGAACGGGTCGCCCCGCCCGCCGCCGCCTGCCGAGCGGATGTCGAGCACGTCGCCCGGCTGGAGCACGGCGGTGTCGATGTTGCCCAGCCGCTTTTCCCCCGGCGTGCCCGGATTGACCACCATATCCGACAGCCCGGCCGCCCGGCCGCCCAGCACGCCCCAGGGGCGGAAGAAGCCGCGGTCCCGGTTGCGCGCGGTGATCCGGGTGTCGGGGGCGAAGACGCGGAAGGCCATATGGGTGGCCAATCCGCCGCGCCAGCGCCCGGGCCCGCCGCTGTCGGTCGCCAAGCCATAGCGGACGAACTCAACCGGGGTCTCCATCTCGGTGATCTCGATCGGCGTGTTCTTCAGATAGGCGGCGTCGGCGCCCGACCCGTTGGTGCCGTCACGGTGCGGCATGCCGCCGCCGCCGCCGACCACCGGATTGACAGCGGCGATGATGCGGTTGCCCGTCCGCTCGTCGGTGGTCATCACATTGACGATGCAGTTGTTTCCGGCGGGGGCCGCCGGAAGCCGCTCCGGCACCGCCTGGGAGAAGGCGCCGAAGATCACAGAGCGCAGCCGCGCGCAGGTCAGCGACCGCATCCCCACCGCCGCCGGGAAGGTCGGGTTCAGGACCGTTCCCTCCGGCGCAATACAGGTGAAGGGGCGGGTCAGGCCGGTGTTCAGCAGGATTTTCGGATTGAGGGTGTAGAGGACGTAATAGACGCCGACCAGCAGGATGGTGTGCCGAGGATCGCCGCCCGACGGCACGTTGAGCGAGGAGGCGAGCTGCGGGTCCGACCCGGTGAAGTCCAGGATCGCCGCGTCGCCCCTGATCCTCAGGGTCAGCTTCAGGCGGCAGGGGTTCGCGGCGACGGAATCCTCATCGGCGTAGTCGGCGAACACCCACTCCCCGTCGGGCATGGCGCGCAGGATGTCGCGGGCCTGCGCCTCGGCATGGTCGAGCAGCGCGTCGACACCGTCGAGGAAGGCGGTCTTGCCGAACTTCTCCACCATGGCGAGGATCTTGCGCTCGCCCGTGTTGAGCGCGCCGACCAGGGCCTTGATGTCGCCGATGTTCAGGTCGGGCTTGCGGACATTGGTTGTCATGATCCGCAGGATCTGCTCGTCGAACACCCCTTCGCGGACCAGCTTCATCGGCGGGAAGCGGATGCCCTCCTGATGGATTTCGGTCAGCGCCCGCGACAGCGAGGCCGGTACCGCGCCGCCCATGTCGGTGTTGTGGATGTGTCCGCCGGTCCAGGCGATGATCTCGCCGTCGTAGAAGACCGGCTTCCACAGGTGAGTGTCCGGGGCGTGGGTCGCGACGAAGCCGGAATAGGGATCGTTGGTGAAGGCGACGTCGCCCGGCCGGTAATCCTCGATCATGTCGATGGCACGGCCATAGGTCAGACCCGGATACCAGGTCGCCCCCAACTCCATCGGCACGCCGAAGGTCTCACCCCGGCGGTTCAGCAACATGACGGTGAAATCCTCCGTCTCCTTGACGAAGGCGGAATGGGCGGTGCGCTGCAGCGTGTGGGCCATGTTCTCGGCCGCCGAGCGTGCGTGGTTCGCCAGAACCTGAAGCTTCATACGGTCAAACACAGCGATCACTCCGCAAAGGTCAGGTGGAGGTTGAGGTGCGCGTCGACACGGGCTTCGGTCCCGGCCGGGATGGCGAAGGTGGTGTCCTCCTGGGCGACGATGGCCGGCCCCTGGAAGCGCGATCCGGCCTGCAGGTCCGCGCGGCGATACAGCCCGACCGGGGTCACGGCACCGCCGGTGAAGACCGGAACCGTCCGCTCCGCCGACGCGGCGCGCGGCTCGTCCTGCGCGGTGGGGAAGTGCAGCGCCGGCCCGTTGCCGATGGCCGACAGACGGAGGTTGACGATCTCGATCCGCCCATCGGGGTCGTCGAAGTCGTAAAGACGCGCGTGCGCCGCATGGAAGGCGGCGGCGATGGCGCCGGGGTCGTCTCCATCCAGCCAGGAGGGGTCCAGCGGCGTCTCGATCTCATAGCTCTGGCCGGCATAGCGCATGTCGGCGACGATCATCAGCTCGACCGCGCCAGAATGGCCCTGGGCGGCAAGCCAGTCGCGCCCTTCCGCGCCCATCGCGGCGAAGGCTTCGCGCAGCGTCGGCATCAGCCCGGCATTCAATTCTGCGAACAGGGTGCGGACGAAATCGCCGCGCAGGTCGGCGACCAGCCCACCCAGCGCCGACACCACGCCCGGCCAGCGCGGAGCGACGACGCGCGGCATCCCCAACTCGCGCGCCAGGAAAACCCCCAGCATCGGCCCGCCGCCGCCGAACGGCATCAGCGCGAAGTCCCGCACGTCGACACCGGCACGCGCCGCCATCTTCTCGACCTCCGCGAACATTTCCGACACGGCAACGTCGAGGATGGCCTGCGCGGTGGCCTCCACCGAACGGCACAGCTCGTCGGCCAACCGCCGGACGGCGACGCGGGCAAGATCGACGTCCATCCGCAGCTGCCCGTAGGCCATCTGGCTGTGGCCGAGCCAGCCGCACACCACCATCGCGTCGGTCACCGTCGCCCATTCCCCGCCGCGGCCATAGCAGGCCGGACCGGGCGTCGATCCGGCGGACTCCGGCCCGACGCGCAACACCCCCTGTCCGTCGACGCTGGCGATCGACCCGCCGCCGATGCCGATGGAGCTGACCGACACCGACGGGATGTGCAGCGGAAACTCGCCGATCATCTCGCCGGTGCCGAACTGGGCCTGACCGTCGATGATGAGGGCGAAATCGGCCGAGGTGCCGCCGATATCGAGCGTCAGGATCCGCTGCTCCCCCGCCTGCCGGGCCAGCCACGCCGCGCCGTTGACACCGGATGCGGCACCGGACAGCAGCATGTGCACGCAAGCCCGCTTGCCCTCCGCCGCGTTCATCACGCCGCCGTTGGACTTGGTCAGCAGCGGACGGGCGGGCACCCCACGTCCGGCCAGCCGCTCCTCCAGCGCCGACAGGTAACCGGAGATGCGGGGATGGACATAGGCGTTCAGGATCGCGGTCGTCGTCCGCTCATACTCGCGGATCACCGGCCAGACCTCAGCGGAGGTGAAGACGAACAGGTCGGGGGCGAGCCGGGCGATCTCCTCCTTCACCGCGGTCTCATGGCCGCCATCACGCCAGGAATGGAGGAAGGCGACGACGACGCCCACCGCTCCCTTGGCCTTGAGGGCCGCAACGGCCTCGGCAACGGCGGCCATGTCGGGGGCCTGCCGCTCCGTCCCGTCGGACCGCAGGCGGGCGGGAATGCCGAAGACCATGTCGCGGGCCACGAGTTGGTCGGGGCGCGAGCAGAACAGTGAATAGGTGTCGGGCATGCGCAGCCGGGCGAGTTCGATGACATCCTCGAACCCCGCATTGGTCAGCAGCGCCAGCGGCGCGCCCTTGCGCTGGATCACCGTGTTCATCCCCACCGTCGTTCCGTGCACGAAACGGGTGACGGCGCCCGGGTCCATCCCCTCGCGCTCGGCCAGCAGGGTCAGGCCGGTCATCAGCTCCGCACCGGGATCGTCCGGCGTCGTCAGCACCTTCAGCGACGCGACCCGGCCCGACCGGGTGTCCAGCGCGCAGAAATCGATGAAGGTCCCGCCGATATCGACGCCGACCTTCCAATCGGCCTCACCCATACCCCCGTCCATCTTCGCTCCCTTCAACAAATCAGCCTGTGCTGGGCAAAAAGCTGACATGGTGGGGCGAGGGCGGTCTAAGACCCAATGAAAGCAAACGCATAAGGCGGACTTATGCACCGGGCCTCCAACGGCTCGATCCATAGCCCGGCCTTATGGGATCATGCCCAACCCGTCTTTGACCCGCCCGCCCGTCCTGGGCAGCCTGACCGATGGGGCGGAGCCGCGTCCGCCCACATGTGGGAGAGGTCGATGAGGGTTATCGTGCTGGGCGGCGGGTTGATGGGATCGGCCGCCGCCTTTTTCCTGGCCCGGCGCGGCCTGCGCGTCACGCTGCTGGAACGCAACCGCGTCGGCTCCGGCGCCACCGTCGCGTCCTTCGGCAACATCCGCCGCAGCGGGCGCTATCTGCCGCAACTGCCGCTCGCCCATCGGTCGCGGGTGCTGTGGGGCGAGGCGGAGCAACTGCTGGGCCGCGACGTGGAGTTTCGCGCCACCGGCCACCTGCGGCTGGTGTTCGACGAGGACGGGCTGGCCGACATGCGCCGCTACATCGCCGACGCCCGGCCATGGGGTCTGGAGTTGGATGAACTGACGCCGCCGGAGATCCGCCGCCGCTTTCCGGGGCTGGGGCCGGGCGCCATCGCCGCTTCTTTTTCGCCGCAGGACGGCAGCGGCAATCCGCGCCTGATCGCCCCTGCCTTCGCCGACGCCGCCCGCCGATTGGGGGCCGAGATCGTCGAAGACTGCGGCCCGGTCGAGGTATCGGCGGCCGGTTCGGGCTTCCAGGCGGTAACGCAGCGGGGCCGTTTTACTGCCGACTGCCTGCTGAACGCCGCCGGCGCCTGGGGCGCGCGCATTGCCGCCGGCTTCGGCGAAGAAGTGCCGATGTCGGCCTATGGGCCGCAGATGGGCGTCACCGAACCCTTGCCGCACCGGATCCTGCCGGTGGTGGGCATGTGGTCGCGGGCGGGCGGGGACGGCTATCTCCGTCAGGTCGAACGCGGCAACATCGTCTTCGGTGGCGCGGCGGAGCGTGTGCCGGTGCCGCTCGACCCCGGCCACGCCAAGGCGGACCCGGCGCGGCTGCCCGGACAATTGCGCGGCTTGGTCCGGCTGCTGCCGGCCATCGCCGATGTCACGGTGATCCGCACCTGGTCGGGCTGCGAAGGCTATGTTGCCGACAAGCTGCCGGTCATGGGGCCGTCGGCGACGACGCCGGGATTGTTCCACGCCTTCGGCTTCAGCGGCCACGGCTTCCAGCTCGGCCCCGGCGTCGGCGACGTGATGGCGGAGATCATCGCCACCGGGCGCACCGACACTCCGCTGCATGATTTCCGCATCGACCGTTTCCAGACCGCCAGCATGCCGGTCGGCCTGGAAACGGGACAGCCCTGACCGAGCCGATCCGGCCCGCGCTTCAGCGCGCGGGCCGCAGGGCTTCGGACCGGGTGGTGAACCGGCCGGCCACGGGGATCACCAGCGCCGAGGCAGCAATGACGAAGGCGCCCGCCAGACTGACCGAAGACGGCAGTAGGCCGAAGATGGCCGCGTCAAGGATCAGGGCCCACAGCATGGCGGTGTAGTCGAACGGCGCCTGGGTCGACACCGGCGCGCGGGCCATCGCTTCCGTCATGGTGATGTGCGCCAAGCCGCCGGTGACGCCTGCGCCGACCAGATAAGTCAGCGAATGGGCCGTTGGGGTGCTCCAGCCGAATGGCAAGCTCGCCAGACCGCCGAGCGCGCAGAGGAGGGCGAAGTAGAAGGCGATGGTCCCAGGCGCTTCGGTCGCGGTCAGCGTCTTGATCTCGACCCGCCCGGCGGCGGTCGCGACGGCCATGGCCAGCCCGGCCGCCACCCCGATGATGGTGTTGCGATCCAGCGTCGGCCCTTCGAAGGCGGGGGCGAGCATCAGGACCACCCCGGCAAAGCCGGTCAGCGCCGCACCGATGGCGACGGCGCCCGGCCGCTCCCGCAGGAACAGCATGGCGGCCGGCACCGCGAACAACGGCGCCAGGAATCCCAGTGCCGTCGCCAGCGCCAGCGGCAGATAGGCCAGCGAAATGAAGGAGAGCACCATCGCCGCGCCGCCATAGAGGTTGCGCTTCAGATGCCCCACCGGCTGCCGTGTCTTCAGGGCCGAAGGGAATTGCCGGCGCCACATCAGATAGGCGATGATCGGCGGCAGGGCGAAGGCGCTGCGGTAGAAGACGATCTGTCCGATAGGCGCCTCGACGGTGGCCAGCCGGACGAACAGCGACATCACCACGAACAGCCCGGCCGACACCAGCCGAAGCAGCACGCCGCTGCGGATTCCGGAGGGGGTTGGTTCGGGCGGCGATTCTGGCAGAGGTTCGGGCGGAGACATGGACTGGGGGCCGGCGGAGGGTTCCGGCGTCTGTCCAGGCATGATCGGCGCATCCTTTTTGAAAAGCCGGTGGTGGCTCAGCCCAGGGCCTGGGTGGCGAGTGCGAAGGTGACGGGACGGTCCGGCCCGCGCGTCGCCGGATCGGTCAGCGGCGCGCCCAGCGACATGGTCAGCACCGTATCGTGAATCTTCATACCCGACCGGGCGACGAACAGCGGGAAGATGCCTTCGTCCAGATGGGTGTCCAGACGCAGGAAACGGCCGTGATGCTCGTCCACGTGGGGGTGGACCACGGCGACCGCATCCTCGTCCAGCCCGGCGACCACCGGACCGACGACATGGCCGCGGCCGAAGGGTCGGCAGAGGGCGAAGGCCGCCAGCCTGCCGTCGCGCTCCAGCCCATAGCCGACCGACTGCTCGAACAGCCGCGCAATCAGCCCGGCGCGCGAGGTTCCGAAGGCGTGTTCGTCCAGCGCCGTGATCGCCGCCAGATCCGCCGCCTCCAGGCGCCGCACCGGTCCCTCCGTGGGTGGCTGGTCACCGCGCCGCGCCTCGCCCTGGCACTGGAACACGGTCCGGTGGCCGATGAAGCCGAGCGAGCGGTACAGCGCCAGCGCGGCACGGGTGGCGTTGAGCCGGTAGGTCCGCCCGGCCGAGGCCGACAACACCCGCTTCATCAGCCATTCGCCGACTCCCAGCGATTGCAGCCGGGGCGAGGTCATGACCATGCCGATGGTCGCGAAGTCGTCGCCATGGGGAAACCACATCGCCGATGCCAGGACGCGGTCGATCTCGTCGAGGGCGACGACACCGTGACCGACCTTGCGCGCGAACTGCCAATCCTCCGCGCGGTGCGGCCAGCCCACCGAAATCGACAGCGCCTGCAAGCGCTCAAGGTCGATGTCGGCGACGTCGGCCATGCGCACGTCGAAGGCGTCGACCGTCAGGGAGGGCGGTAACGCACCGTCCCCCGGTCCATCCGCAAGCCCGCGTTCGCTCAAAGCTGCCCCCTCCCCGGAGTTTCCATAGCGTGAGGCGGTGCGCCTTTTGGTCAACCAACATGCCTGAGCCACCCACCGTCGCCTGAGACTACCGGGGGACCCACCGCACAATTCACCGCAAAGCACCGGCTCGGCACAACAATCCTCCAAATCACTTATGCATTCAGCATGGAATGGAGCGCCCGCCCGCTAAGATCATCACTGTCGCAGCCGCCAAGGCCGCCACCCTTCTCCGCACACTGCGGCGAACCCGAAAACGACTCCCCGCGCCCGTGGCGCGCAGCATGGGACAAGGTGAGGCCGCCATGACCGTGATCGACATCCTCAAGGACCTGATCGCCTTTCCGTCCGTCGTCGGAACCCCGAACGGCGCCATCGTCGACGGGATTCGCGGCGTTCTGGAAGGTGCCGGGGTGCGCGTCCGGGTTCTGCCGGGGCCGGAGGGCGACCGGTACAACCTGTTCGCCACCATCGGTCCGGCGATGGTTCCGGGCTATGTCCTGTCCGGCCACATGGACGTGGTTCCCGCCACCGAACCCGAATGGACCAGCGATCCGTTCCGGATGCGCGCCGACGGCGACCGGCTTTACGGGCGCGGCACGTCCGACATGAAGGGCTTCATCGCGGCGGCGCTGGCGGCTTTGCCGGCCCTGACCGCCGCCCCGCTGGCCCGGCCGATCCATCTGGCCTTCACCTATGACGAGGAGGCCGGCTGCCAGGGCGCGCCGCATCTTCTGCCGCATCTGCCCGCCCTGTGCGCACCGCCGCTGGGCGTCATCGTCGGGGAGCCGAGCGGCCTGCGCGCCGTCCGCGCCCACAAGGGCAAGGCCGCTGCCCGGCTGACCGTGCGCGGACGCTCCGGCCATTCCTCCCGCCCCGACCAGGGGCTGAACGCCATCCACGCCATGGCCGACGCGCTGACCGCCGCCGTCGCCCAGGCCGACCGGCTGACCCGGGGTCCGCTGGATTCGGTGTTCGAGCCGCCTTACTCCTCACTGCAGGTCGGCACCATCCAAGGGGGGCTTGCGGTGAACATCATCCCCGATGCCTGCACCGCCGAGTTCGAAGCCCGCGCCATCGCCGGCATCGACCCCGTCACCCTGTTGGAGCCGGTGCGCGAAGCGGCAGAGCGGCTGGAGGAGCGCGGCTTCGCCGTCGACTGGACGCAGACCGGCGCCTATCCCGCCCTGTTCCTGGCAGCCCGCTCGCCCCTGGCCCGCCTGCTGGAGGAACTGACCGGACAGGAGCCGCAGGCCGCCGTCAGCTATGGCACGGAGGCCGGGCTGTACCAGACCGCCGGGATCGACGCGATCATCTGCGGCCCCGGCGACATCGCGCGGGCGCACCGTCCCAACGAACACATCCTCGTGGAGGAACTGAACGCCTGCCAGTCGATGATCGAGGCGCTGGGCCAGCGCTGCCGTCTTTGACAGCAATTCAAAATTGCCGCGCATCGCCAAAGGAACGCTGATGACCTTCCTGTTCAATTCGGATGCCGCGCGCGGCGCCGTCTTCGCCAAGGCCTTTGCCCGCGAGCTGCCGGACCTGCCCTTTTCGATGGATCCGACCGGCGTCGATCCCGATGCCGTGCGCTACCTGCTGACCTGGACCATCCCGGACAACCTCGCCCGCTACCGCAATCTGGAAATCGTCTTCTCAATCGGGGCCGGGGTGGACCAGTTCACCATGGCCGCGCTGCCCGCCCATGTGAAGGTCGTGCGCATGGTGGAGGACGGCATCGTCCGGATGATGCAGGAATACGCCACGCTGGCCGTGCTGACCCTGCATCGCCAGATTCCGGCCTACCGCGCCCAGCAGGCGGAGCACGTCTGGCGTCCCCTGCCCCAGCCACAGGCGGCGCAACGTAGGGTCGGCGTTCTGGGGCTGGGCGTGCTGGGGCAGGCGGTGCTGGAGCGGTTGAAACCCTTCGGTTTCCCACTGGCGGGCTGGAGCCGCTCGCCGCGCGACATCGACGGCGTGACCTGCCATCACGGCACGGACGGCCTCGACGCGATGCTGGCCGAGACCGACATCCTGATCGTCCTGCTGCCGCTGACCTCCGACACCTGCGGGTTCCTCAATGCGGAGTTGCTGGGCAAGCTGCCCAGAGGTGCCGCGCTGGTCCACACCGGGCGAGGACTGCAGTTGGACCATGCGGCGCTGCTGGACGCGCTCGACAGCGGTCACTTGTCCGGCGCGGTGGTCGACGTGACCGATCCGGAGCCGCTGCCGGCCGACCATCCCTTCTGGACCCACCCGAACATCGTGCTGACCCCGCACATCGCCAGCGTCACCCAGCCGGACGGCGCCGCGCGCGCGGTCATCGGCAACCTTCGCCGGCATTTCGCCGGGCAGGACCCGATCGGGCTGGTCGACCGCAAGCGCGGCTATTGACGCCGGCGCCCCTTTCTCTCCCTGCGGCAAAGCCGCTCGCCAACAAGGATTCCTTCATGTCGCTCCTGAAGACCATCGATACCGCCCCGACCTTCGCCCCGCGTGAATCGACCCCGATGCCGGACCGGCTGATCGCCGGGTCGCCCGCCTTCAAGACCTGGGCGCAGGACGCCGCCAAGGACGACACCGTCAAGACCGGCGTCTGGGAAGCCACGCCGGGCGAAACCCGGTCGATCAAGGGCGAGACCTTCGAGTTCTGCCACATCCTGTCCGGCGTCGTGGAGATCACCCCGGACGCCGGGGAGCCGGTGGTTTACCGGGCGGGCGACAGCTTCGTGATGAAGCCGGGCTTCACCGGCGTGTGGAAGACCATCGAGACGGTCCGTAAGATCTACGTCACCATCACCTGAGGGCGTGTCATGAGCCTGTCCTTCGACCCGGACCGCCTGCCGCTGCCCATCGGCCACTTCATCGGTGACCGCCTGATTCCGGCGGCCATCGCAATGGAGGGCGGGCTGCCCATGCACCGCCCGTCGGATGGACGGGCCTATGCCGACTGTCCGGTGGCCTCATCCGACCTCGTCGACGAGGCGGTCGCCACGGCGCAGGCCGCCCTGAAATCCAGCAACTGGGGCGGCGTGCGCCCGCGGGAACGCACCGCTGTGCTGCAGCGCTGGGCCGCCCTGATCGAGGAGGAGGCGGAGACCTTGGCGAAGGTGGAGGCGCTGTCCTCCACCCGTCCGGTCGGCCAGTTGGTCACCGGCGACGTGGCGGTGACGGCCGAACAGATCCGCTTCTTCGCCGAATTCGCCGACAAGGAGGGCGGCGACCTCGCCCCCACCGACGACGGCAGCTTCGGCATGGTGATGACGGAGTCCTACGGCGTCGTCGGCGCCATTACGCCGTGGAACTTCCCCCTGTCGATGGCGGGCTGGAAGCTTGGCCCGGCGCTGGCCGCCGGCAACGCGGTGGTGCTGAAGCCGTCGGAGATGACGCCCTTCTCCACCGTCCTGCTGGCGCAGCTGGCGGTGAAGGCGGGCGTACCCGCCGGGCTGATCAACATCGTCCAGGGCGACGGCCCGACGACCGGCGCCGCCATCACCCGCCATCCCGGCATCGCCAAGGTCAGCTTCACTGGATCGACGGCGGCGGGATCGGCGATCATGGCCGACATCGCCCGCAGCGGCGTCAAGCCGATGACGTTGGAGCTGGGCGGCAAGAGCCCCCAGATCGTCTTCGCCGACGCCGACCTGGAGAAGGCCGCAGCATCCATCGCCACCAGCGTGCTGTCCAACGCTGGACAGGCCTGCGTCGCCGGATCGCGCCTGCTGGTCGAAAAATCGGTGGCCGAACCGCTGATCGAGCGGATCCTGGGCCACATGCGCGCCGTCCGCCCCGGTCCGACCTGGGACGAGAAAGCCCGTTATTCCCCCATCATCTCCGAACGGCAGCGCGCCCGCATCCATTCCATCGTCACCGCCTCGCTGACCGGATCGGTGGAGTGCCTGACCGGTGGCGGCCCGATGGACGGCGACGGCTATTTCTACGCGCCGACCTTGCTGGCCGGTGTCGACCAGACCTCCCCCGCCGTCACGGAGGAGATCTTCGGCCCAGTGCTGACCGTGCAGAGCTTCGACAGCGAGGAGGAGGCGATGGCGATGGCCGACCATCCCACCTACGGGCTGGCCGCCGGCCTCTACACCCGCGACCTGTCGCGCGCCATCCGCTTGACCCGGCGGCTGCAGGCCGGGACGGTGTGGGTCAACCGCTATGGCCGCTCGCGCGACCACATCCTGCCGACCGGCGGCTACAAGCGCTCCGGCATCGGCAAGGATCTGGGGCGTGAAGCCTATCTCGCCAACCGCCGCAGCAAAAGCGTGCTGATCGGCCTGTAATCCAATCAAAGCAGGTGAGGGACGTTCGATGAAAACCCACAACATTGCGATCATCAAGGGCGACGGCATCGGGCATCCCGTGGTCGATGCCGCCTGGGAGGTCCTGCGGGCCGCGGCGAAGCAGTCCGGCTTTGCGCTGAACGGCACCGAATTGCCGTGGTCCTGCGCCCATTACAAGGAAACCGGCGTCATGATGCCGGCCGACGGCATCGACATGCTGCGCAAGTATGACGCCATCCTGCTGGGCGCCGTCGGCTGGCCGGCGGAGGTGCCGGACGCGGTGTCGCTGCACGGGCTGCTGCTGCCCATCCGCAAGGCGTTCGACCAGTATGCCAACGTCCGCCCGCACCGGCTGTTGCCGGGGGTGGAGGGGCCGCTGCGCCGCGGCGGCTTCGACATCCTGTGCATCCGCGAGAACACCGAGGGCGAATATGCCGGCGCCGGCGGACGCATCCATCAGGGAACGCCGCATGAGGTGGCGGTGGAGACCGGCGTCTTCACCCGCATGGGGGTGGAGCGCATCCTGCGCTTCGCCTTCGCCCAGGCCCGCGCCCGGCGTGGCAAGCTGGCCTCCGTCACCAAATCGAACGCGCAGAAATATTCGATGGTGTTCTGGGACGAGATCACCCGCCAGCTGGCCGCCGAACACCCGGACGTCGAGGTCACCAGCTATCACGTCGACGCCATGGCTGCACGCATGGTGACGGCGCCGGAAAGCCTGGACGTCGTCGTCGCCTCCAACCTGTTCGGCGACATCCTCACCGACCTTGGGGCCGCGATCCAGGGCGGGCTGGGCTTCGCCGCCTCGGCCAACCTGAACCCCGACCGCAAGGCACCGTCGATGTTCGAGCCGGTGCACGGCTCCGCCCCCGACATCGCCCATCTCGGCATCGCCAATCCGATCGCCGCCATCTGGTCCGGCGCGATGATGCTGGAGCATCTGGGGGAGAAGGCCGCCGCCGACCGCGTGATGGCGGCGCTGGGCGACACCACCGGACGCGGCATCGGCACGGTTCCCGGCAAGGACAGGACGGACGCGATCACCGCCGCCGTGCTGTCGGCGCTGTCGTGATACCGGCCCTTTCAAGAATACCCGCAGCGGAAAACACACGATCATGACCCATCACCTGACGGACCCCTCCCTGTTCCGCGAACAGGGGCTGATCGGCGGGCGCTGGTGCGACGGGGCGGCCGGCCGGACCATCGATGTCCAGAATCCGGCGACCGGCCGTGCCCTCGGCAGCGTTCCCGACATGGACGGAACCGACGCCCGCGACGCCATCGCTGCCGCAGCCGAAGCCTACCCGGCCTGGAAGCGGCGCACCCATGCCGACCGCGCCGCGTTTCTGGAGCGCTGGCATGCCCTGATGATCGAGAATCTGGAGGATCTGGCCCGCCTCCTGACGCTCGAGCAGGGCAAGCCGCTGGACGAGGCGCGCGGCGAGATCCGCTATGGCGCGTCCTTCGTCAAATGGTTCGCCGAAGAGGCGCGGCGCATCGGCGGCACCACCATCCCCTCCCCCACCCCGGACCGCCGCATCGTCGTGCTGAAGGAGCCGGTTGGCGTCTGCGGCATCATCACGCCGTGGAACTTCCCCAACGCCATGATCACCCGCAAGGTGGCTCCGGCGCTGGCCGCCGGCTGCACCGTGGTCATCAAGCCGTCGGACTTCACCCCCTACTCGGCGCTGGCGCTCGGCGTGTTGGCGGAGCGGGCGGGCATTCCGGCCGGCGTCATCAACATCCTGACCGGCCGGCCGGAGGCCATAGGCGAGGAACTCCTTGCGAACGAGACCGTCCGCAAGATCTCCTTCACCGGATCCACCCGCGTCGGCTCCCTGCTGATGCGCGGGGCCGCCAACGGCATCAAGCGGTTGAGCCTGGAACTGGGGGGAAATGCGCCCTTCATCGTGTTCGACGACGCGGATCTCGACCAAGCGGTGGAAGGCGTCCTGCTGTCCAAATTCCGCAACGGCGGGCAGACCTGCGTCTGCGCCAACCGCATCCTGGTGCAGGCGAGCGTCTACGAGGCGTTCCGCGACCGTCTGGTCGCCCGCGTCAACGCCATGCGGGTGGGATCGGGGCTGGAACCGGGGGTCGCCATCGGCCCGATGATCAACGCCGCCGCCGTCGCCAAGATCGAGCGCCACGTCGCCGACGCGGTTGCCAAGGGGGCACGCGTCGCGTCCTCCGCCGTTGTCGCTGCGGATGGTCCGCAGTTCGTCGCACCGGTGGTGCTGACCGATGCCACCACCGACATGCTGCTCGCCCACGAGGAGACCTTCGGCCCGGTGGCTCCGCTTTTCCGCTTCGAGACGGAGGAGGAGGCCATCGCGCTCGCCAACGCCACGCCCTTCGGACTCGCCGCCTATTTCTACACGCAGAACCTCGCGCGGTCCTGGCGGGTGGGCGAAGCGCTGGAGGCCGGCATGGTCGGGCTGAACACCGGCCTGATTTCCACCGAGGTCGCCCCCTTCGGCGGCGTCAAGCAGTCCGGCTTGGGCCGCGAAGGAGCGCAGGTGGGGATCGAGGAATATCTGGAGCTGAAGACCTTCCACATCGGCGGGCTGGGCTGACGCCGAAGCGCAACAAAAGGCCCGGCAGGAGCGAAGCACTTCCGCCGGGCCTTTTGTTTTCCGACGATTACTGAATGCGGTCGAGCGCCTTGTAGTACAGGCCGACCAGAGGCAGGAACCAGGGCTTGCCGAAATGGCCGGGCACTGCGGGCCAGGACAACCCCTTCAACGGGTTTTTGTCCTCCCGCCCCAGGATCGCGTCGGCCATGGTCATGCCGAGATGGGTGGACAGCTGCGCCCCGTGGCCGGAATAGCCCATGGCGTACCACAGCCCGTCGTGATAGCCGGCGCGCGGGTAGCGATCGCTGGTCATGTCCACCAGCCCACCCCAGCAGTAATCGATGTCGACGCCGGCGATCTGCGGGAAGATCTTCTTAAGGCTCGCCCGCAGGATCGCGCCGCTCTTGGCGTCGGACTGCTGGTCCGAGCTTGCCGAGAAGCGCGCCCGGCCGCCGAAGATCAGTCGCCGGTCGGGCGACAGGCGGAAGTAGTTGCCGATGTTCATCGACGTGACGTAGGTGCGGTTGCCGGGCACCACCGACGCCACCTCGTCGTCGCTCAGCGGCCGGGTGGCGATGATGAAGCTGCCGACCGAGATGATGCGGCGGCGGAAATGGCTGAAATTCGGCGTGGTGTAGGCGCCGGTCGCGACAAGCACCTCCTTGGCGGTCACCGTTCCGCGCGGGGTGGACAGCGTGTGGCGGTCGCCCGAGCGGGTGATGGCGCCGACCGGAGCGTTCTCCACCAGCACCGCGCCATGCCGCTTGGCGGCATCCGCCAGCCCGACGACGAAGCGGCCCATGTGCATCATGGCGCTCTTGCGCGACAGCATCGCGCCATGGAAGGGCGAGCCGACTTCCCCCTTCAACTCCTCGGCGCTCAGCAGCGCCGTGTCGGGATCGACCTCACGGTGCACGACCTCGAAGTTGCGGGCGATGGCGTCGAAATGCGCCGGCTTGGAGGCCAGCTTCAACTTGCCGGCATGGCGGAAATCGCACTCGATCCCCTCCTCGGCGATCAGCGCTTCCAGCGTGTCAATGGACTGGTCGAAGGCGCGGTAGAGCGCGATCGCGCGCTCCGTCCCCAAGGCGGTCTTGGCGGCGATGAAGCTGTGCGCCAGACCGTTGTTGAGGTGCCCGCCGTTGCGCCCCGAAGCCCCGCCGCCGATGCGGCCGGCCTCCAGCACGATCACCCGCGCGCCGGCCTTGGCCAGTTGGCGGGCGGCACCCAGGCCGGTGAAGCCCCCTCCGACGATGGCGACGTCATATTGGCCCTCAACGGCCTCTGCGGCCCCCTCGGCCCCGCCCGCGAAGGCGGGAGCGGTGTCGTGCCAGTAGGAGACGAATTTCATGACCTGGGTCCTTCCCATTGCAGCCTGAACCGTGAAATGCGTCCCTTACAGCCCGACCACGCCGGGCAGGCCGGAGATGTCGCGGATCTCGGTATAGCCGTAATAGGGGTTGGCCGGTTCGTGGCCGCGGTTGACCCACACCTTGTTGCGGATCCCCAGATCATGCGCCGACATCAGGTCGTAGCGGAAGGAGGAGGAGCAGTGCAGGATGTCCTCCGGCCCGCAGCCGAGCATGTCGAACATGTATTCGAACGCCTTGAATCGCGGCTTGTAGGCCTGCGCCTGTTCGGCGGTGTAAACGGCGTGGAAGGGCGCACCCAGCTTCGCCACGTTCGACGGGATCTGGTCGTTCATGGCGTTGGACAGGATGACCAGCGGAATTTCCTTGGCGACCTTCGCCAGCCCGGCGGGAACGTCCGGGTGCGGCCCCCAGGTCGGAACCCGCTCATAGACCATGCGCGCATCCTCGTCGCGGAAGACGACATTGTTGCGCTTGCAGGTGCGCTCAAGCGAATTGTGCACGACTTCGGCGTAGGGCTTCCAATCGCCCATGATCTCGTCGAGCCGGTAGGCGGCGAAGTTCTTGATGAACTCCGTCATCCGCGCCTCGTCCAGGATCGACCCGTACAGATCGCGCGCAGCTTCGGCCATCTGAAAGTTGATCAGCGTGCCGTGGCAATCGAAGGTGACGTATTTCGGCCGAAACTGGCTCATGGCTGCTTCCTCGGGATGGGGCGGTGGGGGAATGGATTGGGGCGCGATCTCGCCCTGCCCCATGATCCTAGCCTCGTCGCAATGCCGGGCCTGACCGAATTGCCCGGCGCGAAAGCACAAAGTTCCGTTTCCGTCTGGACGCTCAGCATTTGGTTGGGAGCGGAGCGGCACTCGCGCCCCCAAAGCCGGGTCGGAACCGGGTCCAGGCGCTCCGCTACGGCATAAGATGCGGCCGGCCGCCGAAGCAAAGGTGGAAGATGTCGCGGCGGGCGTCGCCTTCAGACGAACGTCCGGGAGCGGTGCGCCCACTCTTGAGGCAGAGGGTGAAAGGACTGCCCATGAGCAAGAATACGGTTTCCAAAAGAACGGTTCACTGTCTGGCTTTCGAACCCAAGCATCTGAAGGATGCGCTGGCATTGTCGCGGCAGGCGCAATGGCCGCACCGCCTGGAAGACTGGTCCCTGACCCTCGCGCTCAGCCAGGGGCTTGTCGCTGTGGATGCGGAGGCGCCGGACGGTGCGCAGGTGGTCGGCACGGTGCTGATGACCCCCTATGGCGAGGATGCCGCCACCATCAACATGGTCATCGTCGATGAAGGCTGGCGCGGGCAGGGCCTTGGCCGCCGCCTGATGGACGAGGCCATGGCTCTCGCGGGAGACCGCCCCCTGCGCCTCGTCGCCACGACCGATGGGCTGCCGCTCTACGAAAAACTGGGTTTCCGCGAGGTTGGCACGGTCCTTCAGCACCAGGGAGAAGGCGGTCCGGTTGCGCTGTTTGCGACGGAAGACGTCACCCCAGCGGGCGCCGACGACCGCGCCGCCATCGCCGCCCTCGACCGGCAGGCCTTCGGCGCCGACCGCAGCCAGCTGCTGGAGCGGTTCGCCGAGCGTGGTTCCTTCACGCTGCTGCGTCGCAACGGCGCTCCTGTCGGCTTCGCCGCCCTGCGCGACTTCGGCCGCGGCCAAGTCATCGGCCCAGTGGTGGCACCCGATGTGGACGGCGCCAAGGCCCTGATCGGTCCGGTCATCGCCGCAAATCCCGGCAAATTCCTGCGGGTGGACACCACCACCGACACCGGCCTCGGCCCTTGGCTGGCCGACTGTGGTCTTCGCCATGTCGGCGGCGGTATCGCCATGCGCCGCGCCGCCCCAACGACATCGGCGGCCGCAGCGGCCCCCCCCATCTCGACCTTCGCGCTCGCCAGCCAGGCACTCGGCTGATCCGGAGAGGACCATGCTCAGCAATTCCCTGATCGAACTCGACCGTGCCCATCTGGTGCATCCCGTCGCATCCTACCGCGGCCATGAGAAGGCCGGCGTCCGGGTGATCGCCTCCGGCTCCGGGGCCACCCTCACCGACACGTCCGGCCACCGGCTGGTGGATGGCTTCGCCGGCCTGTGGTGCGTCAATGCCGGCTATGGACAGAAGAGCCTCGTCGAGGCCGCCACCCGCCAGATGCAGGAACTGCCCTACGCCACCGGTTATTTCGGGCTCGGCAGCGAACCGGCGATCCGGCTGGCGGCGGCGCTGGCCGAACGCGCGCCCGGCGACCTGAACCATGTCTTCTTCACGCTCGGCGGGTCGGACGCGGTGGACAGCACCATCCGCTTCATCCGCTACTACTGGCAGGCCAAGGGCCAGCCGCAGCGCGACCAGTTCATCTCGATCGAGCAGGGCTATCATGGTTCCTCCACCGTCGGCGCCGGGCTGACCGCCTTGCCCGCCTTCCATGCCGGCTTCGGCGTGCCGTTCGACTGGCAGCACAAGATTCCGTCGCACTACGCCTACCGCAACCCGGTCGGCGACGATGCCGACGCGATCATCGCCGCCTCGCTCAAGGCACTCGACGCCAAGATAGCCGAGATCGGCGGGCCGGAGCGGGTCGCGGCCTTCTATGCCGAACCGATCCAGGGGTCCGGCGGCGTCCTGGTTCCGCCCGACGGCTGGATGAAGGCGATGAGCGACCGTTGCCGCAGCCTCGGCATCCTGTTCGTCGCCGACGAGGTGATCACCGGCTTCGGCCGCACCGGCCCGCTGTTCGCCTGCACCGACGACGGCGTGGTCCCCGACCTGATGACCACCGCCAAGGGCCTGACCTCCGGCTATGTGCCGATGGGGGCCGTCTTCCTGTCCGACGCGGTTTATGCCACCATCGCCGATGCCGCCGGCACCGCCGCGGTCGGTCATGGCTACACCTACTCCGCCCATCCCGTGAGTGCCGCGGTGGGGCTGGAGGCATTGCGGCTGTACGAGGACGGCCTGCTGGCCAACGGCGTGAAGGCCGGCGCCCGGCTGATGGCCGGACTGCATGCCCTGCGCGACCACCCGCTGGTCGGCGATGTGCGCGGGCGCGGCATGCTGGCCGCCATCGAACTGGTGGTGGACAAGGACCGCAAGACCCCGCTGCCGGCCGCCGCCGAGCCGTCCCGGCGGATTTTCGACCGCGCCTGGAGCAACGGGCTGGTCATCCGTGCCTTCGGGAACGGTGTGCTGGGCTATGCCCCGCCGCTCTGCTGCACCGACGACGACATCGATGCGATCCTCGAGCGCACAGCCCAAACGCTCGACCAGACACTTGAGGATCCCGACATCCGCCGGGCGATGCGATAGGCGAAAAAGGGGGCGTCCGCGCAAGAATCCGTGAACACCCCCGTATCCAGCATTTTCTGCTGTCCGACACCGATATTCAGAGACAGGCGTCAAGCCCTTAGACCACACTGGATGGGACAGAAGACCGGAACTCTGGACACTCTCCAGAGGGGCCACCTCCAGAGACACCCCGGCGGACGATGCCGCCGAACCTGAAACGCTCCGCCGAACCGACACGGTTCCCACGCGGTCCTTGATGAGGAGTTGGTGCGTTGCCCAAGAGTCTGCTGAATTTCAAATATCTGACCTTCGACGTCGTCGGCACGCTGATCGACTTCGAAGGCGGCATCAAGGACTGCCTCGCCGAAATCGCGGCGGAGGCGGGAACCACGGTGGACGGCGAAGCGGCGCTGACCCTCTACCGCGAAGCGCGCTACACCGACGCCACCGACCTTTTCCCCGACGATCTGGTGCGGGTCTATTCGGTCATCGCGCCGAAGCTGGGACTTCCCGCCGGCACGCAGTACGGTGAACGCCTGCGCGACTCCGCAGCGTCCTGGGCCGGCTTCCCCGACAGCAGGGACGCCATGGCCCGTCTGGCCAAGCGCTACAAGCTGATCGCGATGACAAATGCGCGGCGCTGGGCCTTCACCCATTTCTCCCGCGAGTTGGGCGACCCATTCCATGCCGGCTTCACCGCCGACGACACCGGCGTCGAGAAGCCCGACCCCGCCTTCTTCCAGCAGGTGTTCGACTTCGTCGAGCGCGACGGCGGCAGCAAGGACGACATCCTGCACGTCGCCCAGAGCCAGTATCACGACATCGGCGTTTCGCGTCGCCTCGGCATGAAAAATTGCTGGATCCAGCGGCGGCATGCGCAGAAGGGCTATGGCGGCACCATCGAGCCCGCCGAATTCACCGAACCGGATTTCCATTTCCGCTCGATGGCGGAACTGGCGGATGCGGTCGATGCCGCCGCTACGCCGAAGACCGTCTCCGCGTAACCGGGCCAAACCGGAGCGCGCCAAAAAATAAGAAACAGACAACACACGAACAGAGTGAGGCTAGCATGACAAAGACGCCTGATAGCTGGTCCCGGATCGACGACAGCATGGTCGAAAGCGCCATCCGGCGTGGGGCCAACCGCCGCGATCTGCTCAAGATGCTGATGGCGGGCGGGGTGTCGCTCGCCGCCGCCAACCTCCTTGTGGGCCGCGCCGACGCCGCGGTTGCCGAAGAGCCGGTGAAGGGTGGCACGCTCAAGGCCGCCGGCTGGTCGTCATCCACCGCCGACACGCTGGACCCGGCGAAGGCGTCGCTGTCGACCGACTATGTCCGCTGCTGTGCCTTCTACAACCGCCTGACCTTCCTCGACAAGGCCGGCATCCCGCAGATGGAACTGGCCCAGTCGGTCGATACTGAAGACGCCAAGACCTGGACGATCAAGCTCCGCAAGGGCGTGACCTTCCACGACGGCAAGTCGCTGACCGCCGACGATGTGGTGTTCTCGCTGAAGCGCCATCTCGATCCGGCCGTCGGGTCCAAGGTCGCGAAGATCGCCTCCCAGATGACGGACATCAAGGCGGTGGACAAGAGCACCGTCGCCATCACGCTGGCGACCGCGAACGCCGACCTGCCGACCATCCTGGCCACGCATCACTTCATGATCGTGGCCGACGGCACCACCGACTTCTCCAAGGGCAACGGCACCGGCGCCTTCATCTGCAAGAGCTTCGAGCCGGGCGTGCGGTCCATCGGCGTGCGCAACCCGAATTACTGGAAGGGCGGCCCGAACGTCGATTCCTTCGAGTTTTTCGCGATCAGCGACGACAACGCCCGCGTCAACGCGCTGCTGTCCGGCGACATCCACCTCGCCGCGGCGATCAACCCGCGCTCCACCCGGCTGGTCGACGGGCAGCAGGGCTTCTCCCTGTCCAAGACGACGTCGGGCAACTACACCGACCTGAACATCCGGCTGGACATGGAGCCGGGCAGCCGCAAGGACTTCGTCGACGGGATGAAATATCTCGTCAACCGCGAGCAGATCGTCAAATCCGCCCTGCGCGGCTTCGGCGAGGTCGGCAACGATCAGCCGGTGTCCCCGTCCAGCCCCTTCCACAACGCCGCGCTGAAGCCCAAGGCCTTCGATCCGGAACGGGCCAAGTCCCTGTTCAAGAAGGCGGGCGTGCTGGGGCAGTCCATCCCGGTGATCACGTCGGATGCCGCCTCGTCCGCTGTCGATATGGCGATGGTGATCCAGGCCTCCGGCGCCGACATCGGCATGAAGCTCGACGTCCAGCGCGTGCCGTCCGACGGTTATTGGAGCAATTACTGGCTGAAGGCCCCGATCCATTTCGGCAACATCAACCCGCGCCCGACGCCGGATATCCTCTTCTCGCTGCTCTACGCCTCCGAAGCGCCGTGGAACGAGAGCCAGTACAAGTCCGAGAAGTTCGACAAGATGATGCTCGAAGCGCGCGGCACGCTCGCCTGGGCCAAGCGCAAGGAGCTGTACGACCAGATGCAGGTGATGATCTCCGAAGAGGCCGGCACCATCATCCCCGCCTACATCTCCAACGTGGACGCCATCTCCAACAAGCTGAAGGGGCTGGCTCCCAACCCGCTGGGCGGCATGATGGGCTACGCGTTTGCCGAGTATGTTTGGCTGGCCGCCTGATACAGTGGATCGGCGGGCGGGGGCGGGGGGC